>DASQNW010000098.1:0-13582 GCA_035644775.1 Chitinophagaceae bacterium
ACCGCCGAATATATATGCCTTGAAAATGGATGTGGCAAGCTTTTTTGATTCAGGTGCTTTCAACGTGAGCTTCTTTAGCGAAGGGATTGATGCTGAACTTAATGTTGATAAAGTATCGGTTGGTAAAAAATTATTTGAAGATCCAGTTTTGTCATCCAACAATAGGATGGCATGCATAAGTTGCCATGTTCCAGAGCGGGGATTTTCAGACGGTCTTACAAAGAGTAAATCTTTCACTGGTGGAAATCTAAGGCGAAACACACCCACGTTGCTTTATGCAGGCTTGCAGCAGAACCAGTTTTACGACATGCGTGCCCGCTTCCTCGAAGACCAGGTGCGAAATGTAATAGAAAGCCGCGACGAAATCCATAGCTCTTTAGGGGATGCGTCGCAGAAGTTGTCACAAGATTCAGGATATATGCAACTCTTCCGCGCTGCTTTTAAGTCGCAGCAAGACGCAGTAAGCGAGTGGCAGATTCAGGGAGCGCTTTCCTCGTATATACGATCATTGCAACCTTTTAATTCTAAGTTTGACAGGTTTTGGCGCGGCAAGGAAGAGTTGTCGAAAGACGAGAGAAACGGGTTCAACTTGTTTTTGGGCAAAGCTAGATGTGGCACTTGTCATTTCATCCCATTATTCAACGGAACCAGGCCACCTCTGTTTGACAATACAGAGGGTGAAATAATTGGGGTGCCCGGGGATAAGAAAGCAACAGCAAAAGATCGGGACCTCGGCCGATATGAAGTACACCAACTCCCAGAATTTAAGGGTGCATTCAAAACTCCCACACTCAGGAATGTTGAAGTTACTGCTCCATACATGCACAATGGGCTTTTTGATTCTCTTGATGAAGTGATCAACTTTTATGATGCAGGTGGCGGTGCCGGTATGGGATTGGATATACCCAATCAAACGTTACCTTCAGACAGTCTTCATCTTTCTACTTCCGAGAAAAAGGCATTGATTGCTTTTTTAAAAACTCTCACAGATAATCAGTAGTTCCATATCGCAACGGACGTACTATTAACAAAAGCTAAACAATCAGGAAATATTAAAACAACATTGCCGCTCTACTTTCACCACCTCATATGGCAAGCAATCGTTAGTACGCCCGCTGTTTCTACGGCGGGCTTTTTTTTAAGCGATTGTACTTCTAAAGACTTAACAGTTTGGTAAACATCTAGTAACCTTCAAGTAATAGCCGTTGCTTCAATTTGTAGCACTACTAACATCCACTATTTGTGAAATCCAGGAAAAGAAAGGTAGATCTTATCGTTATTTCTGATGTTCACCTCGGCACCTATGGCTGTCACGCGAAAGAACTTTTGCTTTACCTAAAAAGTATCAAGCCAAAAACTATAGTTCTCAATGGTGATTTTGTGGACATCTGGCAGTTTAGCAAACGGTACTGGCCAAAGAGTCACATGAAAGTGATCAAGCACCTGATGGCACTGGTTGCGAAGGGGGTGAAAGTATATTATATCACAGGCAACCACGACGAATTGTTGCGGAAGTTCAAGGGCTTTAAACTTGGGTCTTTTGCCATTGTAAATAAACTTTTGCTGCCGCTCCCCGGTGGGGAAAAAGCATGGATCTTCCACGGAGATGTTTTTGACGTGACAATGCAGCATTCGAAATGGCTTGCCAGGATGGGTGCGGTGGGCTACGATGCTCTGATTTTAATAAATGGGTGTGTGAACTTCTTCAGTGAGAGAATTCTTAGCCAGGGAAAAATATCACTTTCTAAGAAAATTAAAGGAAGTGTAAAGACAGCATTGAAATACATCAACGACTTTGAACAGACTGCTGCAGAAATAGGCATCAGCAATGGATATGACTACGTCATCTGTGGTCATATTCATCAACCGCAAAACAGAACCATTACAACGGACGATGGAAGTATCAGGTATCTGAACTCGGGCGACTGGATAGAAAACTTAACTGCACTGGAGTACTATGAAGGCTCCTGGTCTGTGTACCATTTCGACGAGAACCTCTCTGGTGCAGAGACCATGGAAGAGGAAGAAGAACTCGATACTTCTAAGTTGTTCAACAGCCTGCTGCAGGAGCTAAGCGTCAGAAAAGCCGGATGAAGATTCTTTACGCAATACAGGGTACAGGCAATGGACATTTAAGCCGGGCAAGAGACATTATTCCGCTTCTCCGAAAGAAGGGTAACGTAGATGTTCTGATCAGTGGCTGTCAGGTAGATATGTCGCTGCCGTTTGATGTGAAATATTGCTTCCATGGGTTAAGTTTCATTTTCGGAAAAAATGGGGGCATTGATTATTTCGAAACATACAAGAGGAGCAACCTTAAGGCTCTTTTTTATGAAGTTTCACAGCTTCCTGTTACCGATTACGATGTAGTGATCAGTGACTTTGAGCCGGTAAGTGCCTGGGCCTGCTACATCAAAAACAAAACTTGTATTGGCCTTAGTCACCAATTGGCGGTTATAAACAAGAACGCACCACGTCCTGCCAAAGCAGATCTTATCGGCAAAGCGGTACTCAAATACTATGCACCTGTCACGCATAAGTATGGCTTTCATTTCCACAGCTACGACAAAAACATTTTTACTCCTGTAATCCGTGAGTCGATCAGAAACCTTGTTTCGGAAAACAAAGGCCATTACTGTGTTTACCTTCCTGCTTATGGAGATGCCAAGATTATCAGGATACTTGCGTGTTTTCCCGAAGTGGAATGGCGCGTGTTTTCAAAACATTGTAAAGAAGAATACACGCAGGACAATATCCATGTTGTGCCGGTACAGAATGAATTGTTTATCGATAGCCTTTCTAAGTCAGAGGGCGTTCTGTGCGGTGCAGGTTTTGAAACGCCGGCAGAGGCATTGTTCCTAAAGAAGAAGTTAATGGTAATACCCATGAAAGGGCAGTATGAACAACAATGTAATGCTGCTGCACTTAAAGCAATGGGCGTGCCTGTGCTAAAAAATTTGAAGCTGAAGCAACTCAAGAAAATACATGCATGGCTGCACGATACTGTAGTGAATCCTGTCCATTTTCCAAATGATACGGAGGCCATTCTTGATGTTGTATTTAGTGAATGCATGAAAGACAAAAAAGCTCCCGTATTGAGAGATAAAAGCATCAACTCGCCTTCGGATTTTAGGCAGCTGGTGCTGAAAAAAATCTTCAACCAACTATCCGTAAAATGATGAACTGCACTGATTTTGGAGAAAATTTTTCCTGGGGAGTTGCTGCCTCTGCATACCAAACAGAAGGTGCATACATGGTAGACGGAAAAGGCTTGTCAATCTGGGATACGTTTACTGCTATACCAGGCAAGATTAAAGGAAACCAGCAAGCTACCGTCAGCTGCGACTTTTACAACAGGTACATGCAGGATCTGATTCTGATGCACTATCTAAACATCCCAAACTTTCGATTTTCACTTTCATGGCCAAGAATTCTTCCCGAAGGAGCAGGACGCATCAACGAGAAAGGATTGGACTTTTACGATCGCCTGGTTGATTTCTGCTTAGAAATGGATATTGAACCCTGGGTGACTTTGTATCACTGGGATCTGCCACAGGATCTTGAATTAAAAGGGGGTTGGACAAACAGAGAAATTCTAAACTGGTTCACTGACTATGTTGAGATTTGTGCTTCGCGATTAAGTGATCGGGTAAAGAACTGGATGGTGCTGAATGAGCCGATGGTATTCACTGGTGCCGGCTATTTTCTTGGCATTCATGCGCCTGGCCGGAGAGGTTTAAATAACTTTCTGCCGGCGGCTCATCACGCAGTGTTATGTCAGGCTTTGGGAGCAAGAGTTTTAAAAAGCGTAAAAAGTTCTCTCAATGTGGGGACCACCTTTTCTTGCTCGTTGATAGAGCCCCTTGATTATTCCAAGCCGAATATTGATGCTGCACAAAGAGTAGATGTGTTGACGAACCGGTTATTTATTGAGCCGCTGCTAGGATTGGGCTACCCCGTGCAAGATCTACGCATGTTAGCGCAATTGGATAGGTATATGAAACCTGAAGATGAAAACATCATGCAATTCTCCATGGATTTTATTGGATTACAAAATTACACACGAGAAGTTGTACGGCAAAGCAGCCTTGTGCCCTATATCAACGCGAAACTAGTAAAGGCAACCACCAGAAAAGTACCTACCACTACTATGAACTGGGAAGTGCATCCGGAAAGCATCTACTGCATGCTAAAAAAATTTTCGACGTACAATCAGCTGAAAAACATTGTTATCACCGAAAACGGCGCAGCCTTCCCTGACCTGTTAGTGGATGGAAAAGTTGAGGATGAACAGCGCGTCTCCTATTTTCAAAACTATCTTCAGCAGGTGCTAAGAGCAAAAGAGGAAGGTGTGCCGGTGAATGGATATTTCGCATGGAGTTTCACGGACAACTTCGAGTGGGCTGAAGGGTATCACCAACGGTTTGGCTTGATCTATATTGATTATCGCACTCAAAGGCGGTATATCAAATCTTCCGGTCACTGGTTCCGGGAATTTTTATCTCCTGCAGCGGTGCACGAGTTGCAGAAAGCCGTTTGAATCATTATTCTTTTTTACTGTCCAATGTAAATCCTATGGTGGTACCAACGTTTTCTTTACTTCTCACATGTATTGTATGACCGTGTGCTTCCACAATGTGTTTGCAAATGGCTAATCCAAGGCCGCTTCCCGTCACATCGCGGCTCCTTCCTTCTTGCGTGCGGTAGAATCGTTCAAAAATCCTGTTCAGATTATACTCGGAAATGCCAATGCCGTCATCGCTTATCTCAATTAAGATGTTACGTCCGTCCGTGTTGTATGCGCTGGCAATTACCTGACCTCCTGTTTTGCCATATTTAATTGAATTGTCAATTAAGTTCACCAGAACCTGCCGTATTTTTTCTTTATCTGCATAGACATGTAGCGGCTGTTCACAACCCTTCTTCATGGCAAAGAAGATGCGGCGTTTTTCAGCTTTGAGCGACAGGCTTTCAAATGCCTCACGAATGATGTCTTGTATAATGAAACTTTGTTTGTTCAGCCTTAGTTCCCCGCGTTCGAGTTTCGATATCTCATCCAAATCCTGAATAAGGTGTACCAGCCGCTCTACGTTTTTGCCAGTCTTTTCAAGAAATCTTTTGTTTACGTCAGGGTTTTCCATAGCCCCCTGTAATAAGGTGTCTACGTATCCCTGGATTGCAAACACCGGAGTTTTGAATTCATGCGAAAGGTTTTGCAAGAACTCTTTTCGGAACTGCTCATTTTTTTTTAGCAGTTCTATTTCCTTCTTCCGTTGGTCGGCCCAGGCTTCAACATCTTCACGAACTTCGTCGATACTTTTTTGTGGCAAGATGTACTTGTAATACATCTCTTCTTTTTTGCTTGCTTTGGTGTGGTAGATAAACTTGTAAATGAGCTTAATCTTCCTATAAATAAATCGTTGAAAAATGTAGAGAATGAGCAAGTAGCTCCCGATGAACACCAGCGTGAAAGCTACGACGGCTTCCAGCCAGCTATGCTGCATCAGCCGAATACCTGTGGCTATAGGTAATGATAAAATAAATGCGGTAAGTGCGGATAGCTGCCGCGGAGAAAAATTTTTTGTTTTCAGCATGGATAAACTGGCTGCACACGAAGTTATAAGAAGGAAGGAAAACCGTAGTTTGAAGTTGTAAAAACCTCAGAGTGAAACTGCATATATGAGCTTTGCTCTCACAACTCGAATTTGTAACCTACACCTTTAACGGTGGTGATGCAATCGAGGTTTAGCTTTTGCCGGATTTTGCGTATGTGGACGTCGATGGTTCTGTCTCCCACAATAACATCATTGCCCCACACCTGGCTTAAAATCTCATTTCGCAGAAACACCCGCCCGGGCTTGGAAGCCAGTAAATAAAGCAGCTCGAATTCTTTTTTTGCAAGTGTATATTCCTTGTTTTCATGACTCACAACAAATTTCTCCGGATCAATTGTCAATCCATTGCTTTCGACGATCACATGCTCCTGCTTATTTACCCTACGGAAAAGGGAATTTACTTTACTTAAAAATACCTGGGGACTTATGGGTTTGCTGATGTAATCGTCTGCGCCTGTTGTGAGCCCCTTTATTTGAGTGGCTTCATCGCTAAGGGCCGTAAGAAATAGAATGAGTGTTTCTTTAAAAGCGGGTTGTGCTCTTAAAATCTCGCACACCTCTACACCGTTTTTTCGGGGCATCATAATATCAAGGATCACCAGGTGTGGCAGTACCTGCTTTGCCTTATCTATCGCCTCATCGCCGTCCTTTGCTGTGAAAACCTCATAGCCTTCTTTCACAAGATTATACTTCAAAATTTCAAGGATATCCGGCTCATCATCGGCAATCAACACCTTTCTTGCCTTCATATTCATGAGTTTGTGTTTGGCAAACCTACTATGAAATTGCTTTTTACACTTTTATAAGAGCTTTCCTGCGGCAGACTTAATAATTAATTAATGAAATGCTTACATGTAACACTTATTTGCAACTTTGTTGCTGGCAAACCTGTCTTTCTCAACTGATGGTTTAACCTTTCGGTACCAACGTGGGTATTAAATTTGCGATATGAGCCTTATGAATTTTTCCATACGGTGCTTGCTGCTTGCTTGTCTGTGGGGATGGTGCTTACATGCTGTAGCACAAGGGAATACAGTGAAAATCGACATCAAACGGCAGCTTTTCCATGATTATATTGATCGCGAGCAAAAGAATATTCTAAAATGGGATGGAAAAGCTGATAACTTCTTCAAAGCTTCTGAAGATGACGAAATAAACTTTTTGGTGACCCAGGCTATGACCAAAAGGATAGACCAGCTTCAGCACGATATTGAAATGGACACTGCTTTGGACCATGGAAGAAAAGTTGCCAACCTGCGAGGCATAGAGTCCATGCTTAAAACTTTCTACTCTAAATTAAAGACCGGCCGGTTTAATGCCAGTTATTGGCCTGTTGTTCTGGACACGTATGAGAAAGCACGTAAGCTAGACTCAAAAGGTGAAAGCATTGAGCAACTTATTGCAAAAACTCCTTACGAGGTGGGTAATATGGTTGTAAGCAGCGGTGCTTTCGATAAGAATAGAGGAATAGTAGCGGCAAGACACGGCCTGCTTAAAAAGTTTACGCACCTGCACCCGGAGCAAACGTTCATGATGCTGAAGGAGCACCCCAATCTTCCATTTCAGGATAGTCTCATTAGGGTAGCAGCCTATAAGCATCCGATGAAGTTGTATGATTTTGCTGCGGCAAACAACAAATTGGGTTATGCAATCCGGAGCATAGACGATCCGCTGGTAAAAACGATCTCTAAGATGGCTACAAGCGGCGGCAGCGGCCAGATTTACTTTCCCTTCCTGGACGATCTTGTGAAGGGCAAACTCACTTTCGCTGATATCGATGCCGTTAAGAATGATGACATCAAGTACTACCGGCTCCTCGTTAAAACCAGGATTGAATATGTAAACCGGGCGATGCAGAAGGACTCTGTGTTTGGAATGAAAGATCTGAATGTGCGGCTGGAAAACAAAGCAACAGGGATTTTTATCAGAAGAATCAATGCCTTGCATGAAGAGCAAGATCCTGTGCGCTTCCGAATCCTTCAGCAACTTAACCCACAGGAGCTGTATTATCTTATTGTGTCAGGAGAAAACGAGATCTATACTTCAAGCTACACCCGTGGCGTGTACCCTATAATGATGGCCAAGATTGGTAATCGGGGTGATTCGCTGTTGATGTCCGTAGGTTTTGACCGTTTTAAGAAGTTCATCAAGATGGCAGCCGCCTATAATACACTTAATGATTTTCTGAAAACCTTCCCTAACACCGCGCAGGCAGAATCGCTGATGACAGCGTTTGTTAATGGTCTTGAGAAATCTACCGGCCTCGAAGATGGGGTGGATGTTGCTGATAGCTACGTGAGCATCATGGAGCACAACAAACCGTTGGCTAACTATGTGCTGAACCTGACCAAGATTAATTACGACAAGAACCTGGAGGCTAATAACCATCGCGGAACTGTGATGTACAATCTTTTGTATAAGCTGTTCTTGTCGGCGGATACTACTAATCAGATTGATCTGTCTTCTGAATTCGGAATTCCTCCTGTATACAATGTTGCTTATACCTCGCTTGCTAACGAAAAGCAGCAGGTGGTGATGCAGGTGTTTTTTTATGGCGATGAAGACGGCAGGAATAATTACGCTGGTTTTATGAGGCAGTTTGGCGGGGGCAATTGGAAGGTGGAAGGCAACAACCAGTGGGCAACCATATCATCTACCAAAGGCAAGCCTGTTATCATATTTGCAAATAAACCGTTGAAAGAAGAAACAGGGGATGATGAGAAGGCTCAAAATGCCTTAACGGAGTACCTGCACAAGCAGGGATTGCCACCAAGCATCATTATTCACCGCGGACACAGCTACTATGCGCCATACACCATTTCACATGTGTCTCCTGCAGCAAAAATTGTATTTCTCGGCTCTTGCGGTGGCTATCACCTTATACATGATGTGTTGGCGCTCTCGCAGGATGCACATATTATCGCATCGAAGCAAATTGGAAAAACTGTTATCAACCAGCCGTTCTTCAACCTGCTGATGGAGAAACTTCGCAACGGCAACAATATTGAGTGGATTCCATTTTGGAATGAATTCAAAAAAACAGCAGGCTCTGTAGAGGGCTTCAGTGACTATATCCCTCCTCATAAGAACCTGGGAGCGATTTTCATAAAGGCCTATACCAAGCGAATGGGCGCACAGGAAGACGAGTAGCGCATTATTTTTGCCTAAAGAACAATTCATTTTGAGTAACAGCAAAGCCACGGGCTTTTTTGACATTAGGCTTCTTAAAAGAGTATTACAATTTGCTACCCCATATAAAAAGAGATTTTATTTTTCCATTCTTTTAGGGATTGTGCTGGCGGCATTCACTCCTGTTCGCCCTTACCTCATCCAACGTACGGTAGATAAGTACATCGCCGGTAACAATTATGATTGGGTAGTGATCATCACCGCCATTCAGATTGGCTTTCTGCTGATTGAAACAGGTTTACGGTTTTATTTTTCCTACATCACCACGTGGCTAGGCCAATCTGTTGTGAAAGACCTAAGGGTTACCGTATATAAAAAAGCGCTGCACCTAAATCTTCGTCAGTTCGACAAAACCCCCATCGGGGTACTCACCACAAGAACGGTAGACGACATTGAAAGGATAAACGACATCTTCGCGGAAGGATTGATACCCATTGTTGCTGACCTTCTCTCGATTGTTTGTGTACTCGGCGTAATGTTTTGGACCGATTGGACGCTGACACTCATTTGCCTCATACCCTTTCCCCTCCTTGTACTGGCTACTTATTATTTTAAGGAAAGTGTCAATCGTTCATTTCAACGAGTGCGCAACGCTGTTTCTAACCTGAATGCGTTTGTACAGGAGCACCTCACCGGCATGCAAATAGTGCAGGCATTTGCGCGTGAGGAGAAGGAGTTTAAAAAGTTTACGGAGATCAACAAAGAACATCGCAACGCCAACATCCGTTCTATTTTCGCTTACTCTGTTTTTTTTCCGGTTGTGGAAATTGTATTAGCATTATCGCTGGGTTTGGTGGTGTGGTGGACGTCCAAAGAGGCTTTGCAGCTGGGCGAAAGTCAGTATGGGAAGGTCACAGCTTTCATCTTATACCTGAACTTGCTTTTCCGACCCTTAAGATTTATTGCTGACAAGTTCAATGTATTGCAAATGGGTATTATAGCCAGTGACCGCGTTTTTAAAGTGCTCGACAATCCGGATTTTATTCAATCCACCGACAAGCCGGTGCAAGCACCTACTCTTTTGAAAGGGAAGGTAGAGTTTGATCAGGTTTGGTTTGGCTATAAAGAAGATCATCCTGTTCTTAAGAATGTAAGCTTTACTGTGCAGCCTGGCGAAACCATTGCGCTAGTAGGGCATACGGGGAGCGGAAAATCAACAATAATCAGCCTGCTCAATCGCCTTTATGAAATAAATAAAGGCCAGATCAGGATCGATGGGGTGCCTGTTCAGGATTATGATCTTCAGCTACTGAGGAAGAATATTGGTGTTGTGTTGCAGGACGTATTTCTTTTTTCGGGATCTGTGATGGACAACATCACACTGCGTAACGCTTCTATACCTCGGGAAAAAGTGATAGAAGCCGCTAAGCTTATCGGAATGCATGATTTCATAGAGCGGCTTCCGGGAGGTTATGGGTACAATGTTATGGAAAGGGGAGCAACGCTTTCCCTGGGCCAACGGCAGTTAATTTCCTTCATACGTGCCTTGCTTTACAACCCTTCTATTCTGATTCTTGATGAAGCAACTTCTTCTATTGATACTGAAAGTGAGCTGTTGATTGAAACTGCCATAGATAAGCTGATCTCCGGGCGAACATCTATAGTTATCGCTCACCGGCTTTCCACCATTCAACGAGCGGATAAGATCATAGTCCTTGACAAGGGCGAGCTTAAAGAGGTTGGCACCCACCAGCAATTGCTGGACAAAAACGGTTTCTACGCCAAACTGTACCACATGCAATTCGATAGAAAAGGGCATGCGCTTCACCTGAACGAAACAGTTCAGGAAAAATGAGGAAATCAGTACCATAGCAAACCAGTTTGCACAGAACACTGGCACTGATGAAATTCAATTCCCGATAGGTTTTTCAGGACCGGCCGCTTATCTTTGCGCAAAATTTCAGAAAGTTAATGAGCCTGGATCGAGTAAAACTCTTATTGGTAGCCGTTTTCAGCATCGTTTTCTTCAGCTTTCCTAGTGATTTGTTTTCGCAAACACACAATGATGGTGATGGTGATGATGTACATAAAAAGGAAGACCATAAGGGCGGCTCTGGAAATAAAGAGGGTAAGTTCGATGCCAACGAAGTCATCTTCGGTCACGTGATGGATGCTCACGAGTTTCACTTTTTTTCATACAAAGGTAGCGATGGGCAAGAGCATCATGCAAGCTTGCCATTGCCTGTGATCCTCTACGAGCCGGAGCAAGGGTTGTCCGTATTTAGCTCATCCAATTTTCATCATGGCGAGCATTCCTATAACGGGTACCAATTAGTTACCCATTCCTACAAAGAGCGCCTGAAGGAAGAAGGTATGTCTGATGCCGAGATCAGGCTGTTGAATCCTGAAAAAATTATTGCTGTTGACGACAACGGAAGGCCGCTGCCGCAGGTTACCGTGTACGATCTGTCGTTAACCCGCAATGTGGTGCAAATGCTCATTGCACTTACAATTCTCGTGTTGCTGATGACCTCAATTGCCCGTCGGTATCGTAATGGGCAGGGTGTAACTTCTGCTCCAAAAGGATGGCAAAACGCTGTTGAGCCCGTGATCACGTTCGTTAGGGACGAGGTAGCGAAGCCTAACATCGGCCATAAGTACAAACGGTTCATGCCGCTGCTGTTGACCATCTTTTTTTTCATTCTAATCAACAACATATTTGGCTTAATCCCGGGCGCTGCTAATGTAACGGGTAATATCGCTTTCACCCTTGTGTTAGGTGTAATCGCTTTCCTGGCAATTCTTATTAGTGCGAACAAGCATTATTGGAGCCACATATTTAATCCCCCAGTTCCGGGTTTTGTGAAGCCTATTATGGTGCCGGTGGAGGTGCTGTCAATATTTACTAAGCCATTTGCTCTCATTATACGTTTGTTTGCAAATATGCTGGCAGGGCATATAATTATTATTTGTCTGATCTCTTTGATTTTCATTTTTGGTAACATGAGTAAAGGTATTGGCTGGGGATTTTCGCCTGTGTCCATCGCCTTCGCAGTATTCATTTATATCATTGAAGTGCTGGTGGCCTTTATACAAGCGTTTATTTTCACCAACCTCACAGCTGTATTTATTGGGCAGGCTGTAGAAGAAGGCCATTCAGAACATCATGAGGAAAATGCAGCTGCAGACCGGCCAATAATCATTTGACAAGTTCTTGAACTGGATGTGAACGAGTTTTTTTCTTAATCAATATAAAAGCATAAACATGGATTTATTATTCACATTGTTGAGCGAAGTTCCCTGGGCTAATGCAGGTGGTGCAATTGGTGCGGGATTAGCTGCCATTGGCGCCGGCATCGGCATCGGGCAGATTGGTCGTGGTGCAGTAGAGTCTATTGCACGCCAACCAGAAGCTTCCAACGACATCCGTGCAAACATGATTCTTACAGCAGCCTTTATTGAGGGTGTTGCATTGTTTGCAGTGATCGCAGGTATCCTGGCGATGTTCGTTTAAGCTGCTGCTCAAAAAAGCTTAATTAAGCAGACTGCATCTTAAGCACAGGGCGGCGGATGCAGTTCTTATCACTTTTGCTTTCCACTTTATTAAAGTTTGAACCGATATGGAACTTCTTACCCCCTCTTTTGGTTTGTTGTTTTGGACTCTGCTGGCTTTCATCATCGTATTTTTTATCCTGCGCAAATTTGCCTGGAAGCCAATTCTGCAGTCGCTCAACGACCGTGAAAAAACGATTGCAGATTCCTTGCAGACAGCGCAGCGTGTTAAGGCCGAAATGGCCCAGCTGAAAAGCGAAAATGAAGAACTGATGGCCAGGGCACGTGAGGAAAGAGCCGCCATAATCAAAGAAGCACGCGAGGCTAAGGACCGGATGGTGAACGACGCAAAAGACCAGGCAAAGACAGAAGCTAATAAAATTATAGCAGAGGCTCAGCAAGCCATTCAGGCGCAAAAAATGGCGGCGATCACCGAGGTGAAAAATAATGTTGGAAAACTTGTAATCGAGGTAACGGAAAAAGTGCTGCGCAGGGAGCTATCTTCCAAAGAAGCGCAGGAGCAGCACATAAAAGGTATTGTAGAAGAAATTAAGTTGAATTAATAGAACGCCTGATTACCTGTTATTGTGTAGCCATGGCGGCATTAGGACAGACAAATTGATAGTATGCCCAACCCACGTTTAGCCTCACGGTATGCAAAGTCGTTGATCGACCTTGCAGTTGAACAAGACCAGCTAGAGCAAGTGTATAGTGACATGCTTTTTCTGCAAAAAGTGATTTCCGCTAACCGTGAGTTTGCGATCCTATTACGGAGCCCCATCGTTTCTCCAGACAAGAAGGTACGCATTATAGATGCGGTAACAGCAGGTAAAATTTCCTCTATAACGGCTGCATTCACCCGGTTGATTGTCACGAAAGGAAGGGAAGCTAATCTGTCGGAGATGATCTCTGCTTTCATTCAGCAATATAAGAATGTCAAACAGATTCACACTGTGCACCTGACGACTGCAGCTGCGGTTAGTGAAGAGGTGAAAACGGCTATTGTAAACCAGATAAAAAGTACCAGCAACCTGGAGCATATTGAACTACATACTAAAGTAGACGAAAGCCTCATAGGTGGCTTTGTGTTGCAGGCAGGAGATAAGCTGGTAGATGCGAGCATATCCTACGACTTAAAAGAAATTTCCCGCCAGTTCGAGAACAACGATTTTATTTACAGCGTAAGGTAGCACCCGGTTGGTAAAACATCTTGAAAAAGGTAGAAAGCTTCTGCCTTTTTTTGTTTTGCGCTACGCTTTCGCCTACTTTTGCACCCGGTAAAAAGG
>DASQNW010000099.1:0-3528 GCA_035644775.1 Chitinophagaceae bacterium
TGTTAGGGGCTATTATTGTGTCGGCTGCCCTTTGCGCCCAGCAAATTACCGGAAGTGTGCAAGACGCACAAGGTAAGGGAGTTGCCGATGCCACTGTTTCTTTGCTTAATGCAAAAGATTCCTCTGTGGCCAAATTGGGGATTACAAAAGCCGACGGAATTTTCAGCATCATGGGAGCTAAGGCTGGAAAGTATTTCTTAAGCACCTCACATGTGGGACATAAGCAGGCGGTGTCCGCTCCCTTCGACTTTGACGGCAGCAACAGCATACAGATACCAGTTTTGCAGCTGGAGAAAATTTCCGGAGAACTGAAAGGTGTTACCGTAACCGCTAAGAAGCCGATCGTAGAAGTAAAAGCAGACAAAACGATACTAAACGTAGAAGGTACCATCAATGCTACCGGTAATGACGCTTTGGAATTGTTGCGCAAATCTCCCGGAGTGGTGGTGGATAAAGATGATAATATTACTCTTGCAGGAAAGAATGGTGTGCAGGTGTTTATCGATGGCAAACCATCTCCACTTACCGGCACCGACCTGAGTAATTACCTCCGCTCATTACAGTCTTCCCAAATAGAAGCAATTGAACTAATCACCAATCCTTCTGCCAAATATGAAGCTGCGGGTACGGCAGGTATCATTAACATAAGGCTGAAAAAAAATAAAGCTTATGGTGTGAACGGCTCCGTTAACGCAGGGTGGAATATAGGTACTTATGCGAAATACAATAACGGCGCCTCGCTAAACTATCGCTACAAGAAGTTGAACATCTTTGGAAACTACAACTACAACAAAAGCAAAAACGAAAACACATTCAACCTGTTTCGCACCACCAGTGTAGACAGTTCTTTTGACCAGCGATCGTTGATGACCAACAGAAGCGAGAACCATGGCTTTAAAACAGGCATTGATTTTTACGCCACCAGAAGAAGCACTTTTGGGTTTATGTTGAATGGAAACATCTCCGACAACAGCAATACCAACAACAACAGAACAAACATCGCTTACATTCCCTCTAAAACAGTTGACCGGCTCCTGATTGCAAACAATACCAGCAGTGGTAAAAGAGATAACATCAATTTCAACACCAACTACCGGTTTGCAGACACATCTGGTCACGAGCTGAACGTTGATTTGGATTACGGTTTTTTCAATAGTGACAATGTGCAGTACCAGCCAAACAATATGTACGACGCAAGCGGATCAAACTTCAAGTACAGCGATATATTTGAAATGATCACACCTTCCGAAATTGACATCTATTCAGCCAAGGTGGATTATGAGCAGAATTATAAAAAAGGAAAACTCGGTGTCGGAGGTAAGATTTCATACGTTGAAACAGACAACACGTTTCAGCGCTTTTACGGGCAGGCACCGGGCCGGATAGAAGATAATTCAAACAATTTTAAGTACACGGAGCAAATAAATGCCCTTTATGTGAACTACAATCGCCAGTTCAAAAGTGTGATGTTGCAGGCCGGCTTGCGTGTGGAAAATACCCATTCGGAGGGAAGATCAACAGGCTTCAAATACGACTACAACACAGGATCGAACGTAGCCATTGACTCGTTGCTCGATAGAAACTATACAAATCCTTTTCCAAGTGCTGCGCTCACCTTCAATAAGAATCCGATGAAGCAATGGAGCCTCACTTACAGCCGACGTATAGAAAGGCCTAATTACCAGAACTTAAATCCATTTGAGTTCAACCTGGATAAATACACCTTTCAGCGAGGTAATCCAAATCTGAAGCCCCAATACACCAATAGTTTTGGAATCACTAACGTTTATAAATTCAAGCTGAACACAACACTTAATTATAGCCGTGTAAATGATGTCTTTGCTATCATTCCAAAAAATGACGGTGTGAAGGGTTTTATTACTTCAGAAAACGTGGCCCGGCAAGATATTGTCAGTTTCAATGTGAGCATGCCGGTGCAATACAAATGGTATAGTCTCTTCTTCAACATCAACTCGTATTATGCACATTACAAAGGACAAGCTGCTGATTACAATTTAGATGTTAGCTTCTTTTCACTTACAGCATTTGCGCAGCAAACATTTAAACTGGGCAAAAGCACTACTGCCGAATTAAGCGGCTTTTATTCTGCGCCTTCTGTATGGCAGGGCGCCTTTAGAACAAAACAACTGGGAGGCCTGGATTTGGGTCTTCAACAAAATCTGTTAAAAGGGAAGGCCACAGTTAAAGCAAGCGTAACTGATATATTCCGCACCATGCCGTGGTATGCAACCAACAATACTACTGGACAAACAGTGAGAGCAAATGGAGGGTGGGAAAGTCGGCAGTTTCGCTTAAACCTTAACTATCGGTTTGGCAGCACTCAGGTGAAGCAAGCGCGGCAGAGAAAAACAAGTTTGGAGGAAGAAAGCAAACGTACACAAGGCGGTGGTGGTATAGGCCAGTAGCAGATGGCACAGTTATTTGAAAGAGAGGGCAAAGCCCTCTTTTTTTATGAGAATATATTATCTGTTTACTGTTCTATCTGTTTTTGCATGTACGGATCAGCAAAAGGTGGATAGTGGCAATGAAACAGTTCATGCAAACGCATCTGATACTATAGTCACTAATGCTCCAATTGTGATACCTGCGGGCGATTACGAATTAATTTCCGGAAGAGACACTGCAGTCCTGGCATTGCAGGTGAAAGACACCTCCGTTTCGGGCACCTTACAGTTCAAGTGGTATGAAAAAGATCATAACAACGGCACCGTTAAGGGGGTCATTCGCGACAGCATTATTTGGGTAGATTATACCTTTCAATCTGAGGGGATTACTTCAGTCAGAGAAGAAGCATTCCTGATGCGGCCCGACTCACTGATCCGAGCTACAGGAGAAATCGTAAATAAAGAAGGAAAGCAGCAGTTTTCAGATAAACTGCGGTTAAAGTATGATTACGGTCAGGTATTCGTGAAGAGAAATACTCTATACAGATAGTTTTTAATCTGTAACAAGTACACATTAGGCTCATGAATACGTAATTTGCCACCTCATGAGTTTGATCCTCAATATCGATACCTCCGTGCAGACGGCATCGATTGCATTGGCGAGGGATGGTGTTACCATAGACATTGCGGTTAATCCATCACTAAGAGACCATGCTTCCTGGCTGCAACCTGCAATCAGGCAGCTCATTGCAGACCAAAGAATTTCGTTGAACCAGCTTGACGCGATAGCAGTGACCTCAGGACCGGGTTCTTACACCGGCTTGCGAGTGGGCATGGCTACGGCTAAAGGCCTTTGCTATGCATTGAAAAAGCAGCTGATCACTATCGGTACGCTGCAGATGATGGCCTCAGCTGCTACTGAAAATGCCACTACAGAACTTTTGTGCCCCATGATCGACGCGAGGAGGATGGAGGTTTTTACGGCAGTATATGATCGGTCCTTAAATGAACTAAAAGCGCCCCATAGTTGTATACTTACCGAAGAGTCCTTCGATGATCTGATGAACGGCAATACAATCAGTTTTTTTGGGAATGGAAGTGAAAAGTTTAGAACATTAACTAA
>DASQNW010000100.1:0-2177 GCA_035644775.1 Chitinophagaceae bacterium
GCAGCTTAAAGGATAAAAAGCAAGAATTACGATTAAACAGCAATGACTTCTGGGAATGTATCACCTGGCACTTACAACTGACCACCTTTGCACCGTATGCTGCTATTCTCAGATGGAGAGGAGAAGGGGCTTTCAGGCAAACAGAGGATTATGCCCATAACCACTATGATAGGCTTATATTAACCGGCACAAGCCTGGAAGCAGGGCAGGAAATCTTCCCTGATCCAAGGGAGGTGTTATCGCTTCATAATAGAAGATGTTGGAACTTAACCGCGAACTGCTGAGATTACACTTAATGGAGAGCCAACAAGCATTTAAAGAAAATGAACTCTTTTATGTTAACCCATTAAAAGAGTATTATTTGTTAGAAATGAGAAGGAAAAGCTTTTGAATTATCAGATGCATTTTCCACCTAATGTAAGGTTAGCATGTCAGACTTATGTTAAGGGAGGACCTGTTAAACTACGTAGAATTATACAAGATGAAACAGATATAGGTCTCTATGTTGGTAATACGGCAGGTGCTTCCATACATCAATCAGGAACAGAAATAGAGCTTGTGTTATTTGCGACCACTTTATATCAATAATATTTAGAGGATTATAATCTATTTAATGCTGTTGTGAACCAAAGCTTATTTGCATCGCAGGGTTTGAACTTTTCAATTTAGCTACCTCTGTTTCTGTAACTTTTGTTTGCCAGAGGTAAAGGGCAGTTAGGTTTTTTAGCCCACCAAGATATTTCAGACCCGAGTCGGTTATGCCAGTACCATACAGGTTCAGGTATTCAAGTTGTTTTAATGCTGATAAACTCTTCAACATTTCATCCTGAATATTGGTATTCTCAAGGCGTAGTCTTGACAGGTTAGGAAACCGCTGTAAAGAATCCAATGCAGCGGGGAGAATTATTTTCCCCTTAAGATTCAACCATGCTAATTGAACAGACATTCCGTGTAAAGCGTTTACTTCTTTCACACCAAATGTGTCTCTATCCTGCGCCAGGTATACCTGTAGGTAGTTTACATCTTTCGAGATTGGATTAATTACAAATCCTACTTTCTGTGCAACAGCCAGCGTGGCAGAATCGGCAGCATTTACTTTTTTAGCAAATATTCCTTTTAATGGCTCGTTTTCCTTTGCCATTTTTGCCAGTACTTTTTTTATGGTATCTGGTACGTTTAATTGCTCCACCTTTTTTTCAAAATTTGCACCCTGTTGAATCCACCAATGAATTAGACTGATTTGGTCTTTGGTTAATTGGGTTTTGCCTTTTGGAGGCATGTGCTTATCATCGTCCTCTGGCAACAGCAGCGAAGTAAACAGATGGCTTTGCTCAGGATTACCTGGCTTTACAGCATCTCCATTCTTGCCGCCTTTCAATAAACTTTCCTTAGTGGTGAGAATCAGTCCCCCTTTCTTTTTTGAATTGTTATGACAGCTTACGCATCTTTTATCGAGCAAAGGCTGAATGATATCTGCATAAACGACTGCCTGCGGTATGTTGGTTATTTTTTTTAGCGGCGGTTCTACTATCTCTGGCAAGCCTGCAAACTTTCGAAGGGGTTCCGGCATTTCAGCAGTAAGATAATCGGAACCATGCGTTAATGATCCGCCTTCATGGCCCGTTATTACAAGGCATAAAAAAGCGACAACTAACGTGGACGTATATGCGATCCTGAACATCCGGGAGGGGCGCTTCTCGATAAACACTTTAAACACCCATGCAAAGGTGGAAACGGCTGCTAAAGCAATACCAAACCATTTATGCCATGAAAGTGAGCTTTCCTCATAGCCTTCACCCAGAGATAAAAAGTACCCCAGTATTGCTGCAATGATCGAAGTAATGGAAGTAAGCATCAGCACAAAACCGGTAGCATGCTTCAGGTTTTCATACCTCTTCTTCCTCGATAAAATTTCGAGGGCTACAGCAATAAATAAAAAGCCTATTGGAAGATGCACCACAAGCGGATGAAATCGTCCCAAGAAACTTTGCATATCCAGCAAGGGAGCGGTAAATAATAAATTAGTAGATAAAAATGAACCTGAAATATTTAGCATTTGTAAAAAAACATGATAAACTGATCAGTGCTTAAACATAGTAAGCTTATAAAAGCACAACCTGTGAGTTATTGCTATTATTAAATTGAGTTTATGCAATCAGGTCTGTTACCACTTTACC
>DASQNW010000101.1:0-2121 GCA_035644775.1 Chitinophagaceae bacterium
TTTGGGCAATAGATGTCTACGGTTCGTTGCTCACAAAATATTTCCGCACAGGCGAAATAGACATGAACGAAGTGCATCCCTACATCTCTGAAGGATTTGGAGAAGACTTCGTACCAAAGAATTACGACATGAGCGTGATTGATCATTTTGAGCAGGTAACAGATAGAGACGGTGCTATCATGACCCGGCGTTTGGCAAAAGAGGAGGGAATGTTTTGTGGTTACAGTTCCGGCAGCACTCTCCAAGGCTTATATCAACTAAAAAAAGAATTGAAGAAGGGTGATGTGGTGGTAGTGTTGCTGTGCGACCATGGCAGCCGATATGTTTCAAAAGTTTACAACGACCAATGGATGGCCGAGCGTGGGTTCCTGGAAGTGAAGTCGTTCAGGGATATTGTGCTTTCAAAGGTTCGTCAGCCCCTGATCACAATAGAGAATGGTGAAACTGTTGCACACGCGGTGAACCTGATGAAAGAATTCGATATAGAACATATTCCGGTAACCAGCAACGGAGACATTGTCGGGTCGATCAGCGAAAGCGGACTTTTCCAAAAACTCTTTAACAATCCAGAGATCAAGAATGAGAAAATCGAAGCAGTGCTTGAAAATTCATTTCCTTTAGTGGCTTTTGACGCTCCTGTTGAAAAACTCGGTGTTCTGATAAATAAAGAAAACGGGGCCGTGCTTGCAAAAGACGAAAGCGGCAATTATCATATAGTAACCAAATACGACGTTTTACAGGCGCTTACCTGAAAGCAGAAGCCATTCTCTTCATTCAATCGTGCTAAGGGTTTGACCCTAACATTGCAAAATCTTTAGACAGTGGAATCGTAAAAGCAACAATTTAAAATCACAGTCTGCGTTAACATTTTACGACGCTACGCTTCGCAACTCATTCTGTTAGTGGAGATTGGTTACAGATGAGGCATCACCTTGCAGCTAGAATAAACTCGTAAAACTACCAGTATATCACACGTATTTTTTTCATCACATGGCGTGTAGAATACTATTTTCTACGTAAATACCATAAACATAAAATAGGGCATTATTGCAATTGTGGCAGGCACTACTTAGGAGTACATTTGTATCAGAAGTTGATTGATCAAAAATTCAGTCCAATTATCTGAAAAACCAAACCGTCCAAAAAGACATTCCAACATCCCTGAAAAGCCAAAGGAAAAAAATCCAGTATCAATCAACTTCTTCCTTTTAAGGAAATTAAACAGATACAATCCTAAGAAAACCCGTATAGTTCCAATATCCTGAAGACCTCGTGTTATCCAAATCCTTTTGAAAACAGATCCTGTCCTTTGAAAGCCGTCCAAGCATAAGTCTGTTAGATTATCACCATCACTATCCACCTGAACCCTTGTAGGATTATCCTCCTGCTATCCAATGGCAGGAGGAGGTGATAGCTTACTGCCTCTTACCCGATTTTAGCAACACATCAAAATAATTGAGCACTATGCTACTATGAAAAACCATCCTTGCTTGTTGTTCTCCTTATATCCTATCCGCCGTTAACTTACTTTGCGTCAAATTTGTTCAATGTCTTCTTTCATTGACCAAACAGGGCGCAAAGTTGTTATTTCCACTCCTCCGCAAAGGATCATTTCTTTAGTACCATCTCAAACAGAGCTGCTCTCCTGCCTTGGTCTCAACGATGAAGTAATAGCAATTACAAAATTCTGCGTGCATCCCGCAAGCTGGTTTCGAACCAAAAAACGCATTGGCGGAACTAAGAAACTGCATGTTGATACAATCATCAACTTGCAGCCACAGCTGGTGGTTGCGAACAAAGAAGAAAATGTGAAGGAGCAGATCGATTCCATTGCAAAACACTGCCCTGTCTGGATTTCTGACGTGTTCCATCTTGGTTCTGCCCTGGAGATGATCCGCCAACTAGGTGTGATTTGCGGCAAGCGCGCCGAGTCAGAAAGGGTTGCGGCAGACATTGAAACCAAGTTTTCTGTACTTGTTGAACATCAATCTCAGGAAAAGGTGAGAGCTGCTTATCTCATCTGGCAACAGCCATTCATGACTGTTGGAGGCGATACTTTCATTAATGATATGCTTCAGCGTGCAGGTTTCGAAAACATCTTTGAACAAAGGAAGAGGTATC
>DASQNW010000102.1:0-7994 GCA_035644775.1 Chitinophagaceae bacterium
AATGCGCCTGCTGTAACACCTGAAAAGGTGAAACGCATTCGTGACGCTACTAAATCTAAAACAGGTTTCTATACTCCTGATGAACTTTTAAAAACGCACCCGCTTTAGAAAAGGTAGGCACAATCACAATCATCTCGGTAAATGGGAGAGGAGTCTTCAAAAGATGCTAATAGCTTAGAATATCTTCTCTATAAAAGGGTCTCAACTTTTTTCCTAATGTTCATTCTCTTAAAGCAGAAATCAGGCGGCACGAACTATTACATTTACTTAAGGTGATTATGCACGAGAAACAGATATACCATTGTTGTAAGCTGGACCTCGTCAGTTATTTGTGAGCTTTTGTCTTCTATGGACTTTATTTCATTGTACTTTAAATGGAATTCAAAAGAGACCAATTGTTTTTTAGTCCCGATCAGTTTTTTTCTAAACCTTCATGTTTTTAGTTCCAGATCTGATTAAGCTTGGGAGTCGCAATGCAGTAGAGATAAAATTAGTTTCAATTATCCTAACCGATGATCACTGTGGCACTAAAATTTACTTCATTGCCGACAAATCCTTTGCTTAGATTAGTCTTAAGTTTGACTGCTGTTTGTTCCTAATTAAACAGACAACTATTTTGGACGAGAGCTTGCTTGATCAATATAATTCCGGTGAGGCAGCGGAGCTGCAGTTGATTTCAACCGGTGACCAGTATGCTTTTACAAGGATAGTTGATCGTTACTGGAATAAAGTATACAGCCATGCGCTTGCTTATGTAAAGTCACCACCCAAAGCGCAGGAACTCACGCAAGATATTTTTTTGAAAGTGTGGAACCAAAGAACCTTACTTCGCGACGTCGCCAACTTTCCCGGTTTTCTTTTTACGATGGGGAAAAATGAGATCATTTCATCTATGCGCAGAAAACTGGCTGAACCTGCGAGGGATATCTTGGATTTTTTAGACACTCAGGAAAACTTTCTGGTTCCTTACAAACAGCTCGAATACAAACAAACCTATTCCCAGGTAATGGAAGCAATTGAAAAGCTGCCTCCCACCCGGAGAAAAATATTTAAGTTAAGCAGGTTAGAAGGCAAGACTTACGATGACATTGCAAGGGAGCTAAAGATTTCTAAGCATACTGTGAAAGAGCATATAGTACTTGCCTTAAATTTTCTTAGGACCTACGTGTACACCCACACTGACCTTGCAGTGGCTTACCTCGTTTTTATGCCGATCTCTGTTGAAAGTTTTTGATCAGGGAAAAATATTTTCGACGCTATCCCCCCGCAGCATTTATGAAAAGCGTCTTTAAGAGTAACACATCTACATGCAAGATTCCATCCTGAAAGATTTGCTAGAGCGGTATGTCTCCGGGGAATTGGCAGCAGACGAAAAAGCAAGACTGATCACCTTCATCGACGACCCTTCTATGCGGCCAAAGCTGGAAGAGTTTATGAAAGAGGCCTTTGAGCAGAATCGTTTCCTTGTTGATGAAGATCCGAACCTGAGATCCTCCATCCATAGCTGGCTCAAGCAACGGATTGCGGATCAAAAACCGGCAAGAGTCTTCAGCATAGGTAGGTGGATAGCTGCCGCTTCAATCCTTCTGTTCCTTGGTGCTGGTGGATATTTTCTTTTGAGTCATAAAAAGCACAAGCAAGCAATAGCATTAGCTCCTGTGCTTCCCATAAAAGCTCCCGGACAGGTTCGTGCCACTATAACACTTGCTAATGGGCAGCAGGTTTTTTTAGACGATGTAGAAAATGGAACCGTAGCAATGGAGGGCAGCGTGGAAGTAGTGAAGCTTCCTGACGGAACTCTTGCTTATAATGGCTCTTCGGGCCAGGTTATATACAATACATTGAGTAATCCGAAAGGAAGCAAGGTGGTGAGTTTGACCCTCAGCGATGGCACCAAACTCGTGCTTGATGCCGGTTCCACTATTCGATACCCGGTTTCCTTTGCTGGACATGAACGTAAAGTTGAATTGACAGGTCAGGGATGGTTCGCTGTTGTACACAACGAAAGAATGCCTTTTAAAGTGATGACGAAAGGGGTTGAGATAATTGATCTGGGAACGGAGTTTAATGTTCAGGCCTTCGAAGACGAATCTACCGTGAGCACAACATTAATAGACGGTTCGGTGCAAATTAATGCCTCTGGAAAAAATGTAACTATAACACCAGGGCAGCAAGGAATAGTGTTGAATCAGAGCATTCAGGTACAGTCTGCCAACCTTACCGATGTTCTTGCATGGAAGAATGGCTTTTTTTCATTTCGGCACTCAGGTACTCGCCAGATTATGAGAGAGCTGTCGCGATGGTATGATGTTGAAGTGCGTTATGAAAAGATGGAAGTAGAAGAACAATACTTTACTGGTAAGATAGACCGGAGTTTGACACTGAATGAAGTTTTGAAGATATTGGAACAAACACAAGTGAGTTTTCGAATAGAAGGAGATAAGAAAATCATCATTCTGAAATAGGATCAAAGGTTTTAAGAATCTTTTCAAGAGTTCCCAAACAAAAGCCAGAAATGCTCGCGACATATCTGGCTGGCGTTCAGGTTACCCAATAAACAATGCCCGGGAAGGCAATCATCGTTTAACCCAAACACTGCAAAAGTATGAAATTGAAAACGAAATGCTTGTTAGTAATGAAATTCACGTTCTTCCTACTGACTGCTACATTTCTTCACGCGAGTGCCATAGGCACAGCACAATCTACCATTACGCTTTCTGCCAAAAAAATGAAGCTGGAAGCTGTTTTTGAAGCAATCGAAAAACAATCAGGATTTGCTTTTTTTTATAATGATCGGGACCTGAAACACGCAAAGCCTGTAACCGTAAACCTGAAGGAAACTCCCCTACAGGAAGCGTTGAACGCTGTACTGAAAAGCCAGCCTGTTGATTACAATATAAGTGGAAAAACTATTGTTATCATCAAAAAGGTTATAGGTAGTCTTACTGATGTTCAGACAGCAGAACCGCGTGTGTCACTAAACCTATTCCGGGATATAAGCGGCAAGATCACCAACGAAAATGGAGAACCCTTAGCTGGTGCAACGGTATCTGAAAAAGGTACCGGCAACTCTGTGGTAACAAAGGAGGATGGTAGCTTCATAATCAAGACTTCCAATGCTACTGCAATTCTGGTGATCTCTTATGTTGGGTATAATCCAAAAGAAGTTTTGGTCAATAACCAAGTCGTTGTTAATGTATCTCTTTCGCAGCTTAACGCTAGTTTAAATGATATAGTGGTTGTGGGTTACGGCAGCCAGTTCAAAAGAGATGTTTTGGGCTCTATTTCCAGCATCGAGCCAGAAAAAATAGGTGGATTGAATGCTGCACCCACTTTTGATGCTGCCTTGCAGGGACAGGCAGCCGGCGTCTCTGTTCAATCACAAACAGGTGTACCCGGAGCACCCACCAAGATAATGATCAGAGGCGCCAATTCTATTAACTCCAGTACTGATCCTTTATGGATCATAGATGGGATGCCGGTGAACCAGGGCCCCATAGGTGCCATGGATGGTACTGTAGCACAAAATCCACTTTCGTTAATCAACGCTAATGATATAGAAAGTATTCAGATTCTGAAAGATGCTGCTTCAACAGCAGTGTATGGTTCCAGGGCCTCAAATGGTGTGGTCATTATTACCACCAAATCTGCGAAAAAAGGAAAAGCTGTATCATCCATAAGTATTGCTACGGGTATTTCTGATCTTACAAGAAGCTTCGAAAACATTGGCTATGCTAATACGGCCCAATGGTTTCAAATAATGGATATGGCATACAACAATGCCGGTCGAGGCAATTTTGATATTGCTGATTATTTCCAGGCTTCTCCTAAAGCATTTACGCAAATCACCCGTGAAGAAGCCATGAGGAATAACACGAACTGGTTTGACAAGGTGTTTAGAAAAGGCGCCTTTACGGATGTTAATTTTTCCAATTCCAAAGCTTTTGAAGGAGGTTCTTATTACTTCTCCGCAAATTACCGGGACGATAAAGGGGTAATGCTCAATAATCGCCTGAAACGCTATTCCGTTCGCGCTAATGTTGAATTCCTCCCAATTAAAAACCTTACTATTGGTGCCAGGCTCAGCTTATCAGCTTCGGAGAACAGTCGCTCTGAAAATACTGGAAATGGCAGGCAGGCCAGTGATAACGGAAACAGTTCCGGTCAGGCAGGCGGGATAACTACTGTAACAAATATGGCACTACCATGGATGCCAGTATACAATCCTTCAAACCCCAATGAATATTACAATGCATATTCCGGTGCAAATGCAGCAGCCTATTCAGATCCAAAAAATCTGCGTAACCATTTGCAGTCTTACAGAGCACTAGGTGGGGTATATGGCGAATACAAGATCAGTGCTATACCTGGACTATCTGTTCGCAGCGAGTTTTCATATGATGTCATCCAGGGTAACACTTCTTTTTGGGTAAACAAAAATATCCGTCTCAATGGAAGCAATAAGCCGTCTAATCTTGGATTTGAACAATCTTCAACCGTGTATAGTTATAATTATAACGCTTACGCAACCCTTAATAAATCGTTCGGGTTGCATAGTCTGAATGTTGTGACTGGTGCGGAGGCACAACGCGGAAGTCAGTACAACAGGGAATCTATGGGTGAAGACCTGGTCGGATCCTACCAGCAATTAGGTCGGCCTCCTGCCAACCTGTATATGTTTGGAGGCATGACCGGTGAGGGGTACCTGATGGGATATTTCAGCAGGGCAAATTACAAGTATAACAACAAGTACCTGCTTGGTGCAAGTTTCAGAAGAGACGGCAGCTCGAACTTTACAGAAGAAAACCGATGGGGAAATTTTGCTGCTGTGTCTGCAGGATGGATTTTGTCAGATGAAAGCTTTATGTCCTTTTTGGGTAAAGGAACCTTTTTGAAACTCCGGGCAAGTTATGGACAAACAGGCAACCAGGGTGTTCCAGGTGGGCTAAATGTAATCGGGTTCAATGGTTTTCATCAGTATGGCTCTGTGGCTACTCAGGGTGTCAACGGAACACTCCCTTCCAACATAGCCGTGTCAACAATCAGGTGGGAGAAAACGAATACTACTGACGTGGGCATTGATTTCCGTCTTTGGAATGGCAGAATATCTGGTTCCGCAGGTTATTACCAGAAATATGTCAAAGGAATGTTGTTACAAGGCCCAATCCCTTGGTCTGCCGGTATAGACGGTGGCAGCGTTTATAATGAGAATGCAAGCAGGATTTGGGCTAACATCGGAGATATGTCTAACACAGGATATGAGCTCCAGCTTACCTCCATAAATATGGAACGAAGAAATTTTAGATGGACTACAAGCTTCAATATTGCAACAAATAAGAACGTAATCAAAAAGCTGACTCCGGAAGCGGACAAAACAGGGAAAGGAATATTAAACGGGACTACAGTATCGAGGACAGGAAGCATCCGTAACGAGTGGTATATGGCAGACTTTGCAGGCATAGATCCGAATACAGGTATTGAAATGATTTATGTGGTCGACACAGGCGTTTACCGTAGAACAGGGGAAACCCGGAGAATGCAAAACAGCAAAGGCAGAGACAGTGTTACGTATGCAACAGGATCAGCTATCAGGAACAATGCCTTCACTCTAACCGGTAAATCCGCAGACCCGAAGTATTATGGTGGTATCACTAATACTTTTGAATACAACGGATTTGACCTAAGCGCTTTAGTAACTTTTTCAGGTGGAAATTATATTAATGACTATGATGAGCAGGTTACTTCTTATCCCATGGCGAACCGAATGATTCGGGCGGAGGTACTTGAAGGTTCCTGGAAGAAACCTGGAGATATTGCCAAGTATGCACAGCTGAGGTACCGGAATGCTTACGTTATCGACGGTGCCGTTGTAGACGACTTCCCAAGGCAGTTTATAAACCTAAGTAAGTATTTGTATAAGGGCGATTTTGTTCGTCTGAAGAATGTACAGTTTGGATATACATTCCCAGCTAGCCTTTTTGGCAAAATGAAAATACAGAGCCTTAGAGTATATGTTGCAGGAACCAACCTGTTAACGAAAACTGATTACAAAGGATGGGATCCTGAAGGTGCAACAGAAGTTTATACTGCCCAGATACCCCAGCTTAAAACAGTGACGTTCGGGCTGAATTTTAGGTTTTAATCATTAATCGTAACATCTTATTTATGAAAAAAACAGCATTATTATACATTTCCCTACTTATTCTTTTTGGATTCAGTAATTGTAAAAAGAATACTTTTTTTGACCTGAAGAGGCCGCCTGAAAGTCCCTGGACTACAGTGCAAGAATTTGAAAGAGCTCCTATCGGGGTTTACAGTCGCATCTTTGCGGGTGATAGCTGGAATGTGGCTTACATAAATTACTCGCTGGTTAACGTGAGCGAAGGAGATGATGTGGATTGGGTAAATGCTTCTGAATATGGTTATAAAAGAAATGACGGCTCAATCAATCGCTACGCAGATCGATTATGGATGGCAGCTTATCAGGCGATTGCTGGAAGCAACGTAGCACTTGATTTTGTAAATGCACAAGGTGGCAATCCTTTTCCTGATGCAAGTGCTGAAGACCGGACGAAAAACATAAATCGTATAATTGGAGAGTTGCATTTTATGAGGGGGTTCTCCTATTATTTGTTGATGACAATATATGGCCAGGCCTATGTACCCGGAACTGATAATAGCACGGTTGACATTCCCCTGATCACATCTTTTGCCACCAGTCTAGAACAAGCCAGGACTCCGAAAAGGGGTACCACCAAAGAGTTATTTGATTTTATGGTGGAAGAATTTAAGAAAGCTAAAGAATTATTGCCGGAGCGATATAGCGCGGGTATGCACCCCTCTTACCAGGTAGGCCGTGCAAACAGGTTTGCTGCCGCTGCTATGTTGGCCCGCACATACTTTTTAATGGGCGATTATATAAAGGCCAAGAATGAATGTGATTACATCATTGATCAAAACGGCGGTGATTTCAACCTTTCTGAAGATCCCATAGAAGCATTCAATAAAAGTTCTGAAGCAAGAGGCAAAGAGGTGATCTTTTATGCTGCCTATTTCGATCCTCAGGGCGTCACGCCAAACCACCTAACAGCGCTAAATCATATAGCAGGCGACTGGGGCGAATGCACCTGGGTTGAAACACGCATGGCGAACACCGTTATAAAAAGGTTGGGCTGGATGGATAATCCGCAAAATGATACAACAATTAAGTTAACTGCTCGAAGGGATAAGCGATTTACTCAATTAATGCATGTGCGATATCCGGCCACAAGTACACCAAATCCAGATCATTCTTATGATGCAAGGCTGGACATTAAGAACATGACAACGATCTGGAATAACAAATATTTTAGAGGCACCGGAAACAGCAAGTTCAACACAAATCTTCCGATAATTCGCCTTGCAGAAATCTACTTAACCCGTGCTACGTGCCGTTTCAAAACCAATGATATGCAAGGCGCGGCGGAGGACCTAAACATAGTAAGGAAGCGGGCGTGGAATGAAGTAGTAGGCGGGCCATTTGTACAGATAACCTCGGCCAGCATTACACAACAAATTATAGATGATGAAAGGCTAATAGAAATGTTCAATGAGCCTGATAGAATCAACTACCTCAGAGGACTTAAGGTTGACATATTACCTGGAGATCGTCCAGTACCTGTTGAACCGTATACAAGTGACAAATTTATATGGGTCATACCACCTCGCGAAACACTATACACAGGATAGCTGGTGGAAAATGCCTCAAGGTAAACGGGGGCGGCGCTTGGAGCCAGCCCCTTTTTTTCAAAGCAAAGACAAAGTTCAAGACGGGCAGCATTCTATCAGTGTATATTCATAAGATCGCATTATTGTGGAAGAAGAGCAGGTAAAATGGTGGAAATAAGGTTCAGGTTCTATTCGGATCAGAACACTTTGCCCTCCCTTGTGGAGCATCTTTGGAGTACATTTGTCCGCCTTGGGCAAAAGCTCAATTTTTTTCTCTTCTATCAATT
>DASQNW010000103.1:0-3995 GCA_035644775.1 Chitinophagaceae bacterium
GGAAGATTCAGTGTACCATCTTTCGGGACCTGATGTTTAAATACCAGGCGAAGGACTATTTTGTTAATGCCAGCCAAGAAGAGTTAGAACCATCACTGCGTAAGTTTAATGTCACAGCGGACAATATTCCATCTCCCTTTATTTCGGTTTTGCTTCAACAAGGAGATAAAAAAATACTCATTGATACAGGTATGGGCTTTTCTGAAAAGCCGCTCGTATTTAGAGGAAATTCCTACGTAATGAAAGGCAGGCTGCGCCAGTTGCTGCAACAGGAGAATGTAAAACTCAATGATATCACTGATGTTATCATAACACATTTTCATCCGGACCATATTGGCGGCTTGTTTACTGAAGAGAACAAGCTGAATTTTCCGAACGCAAAATTTCATATCCATACCGACGAATGGACTTACTGGCACTCGGCATCGTCCGACAATCAGCCCGCCCTCTTCAAGCATTTCATTGAAAAGAACATCACGCCTTTAAAAAACCTCAACCTGAATTTGATCAAAGGCGACTTTGTCAATATACTAAATGGCATAACTGCAGTAAAAGCCGATGGACATACACCAGGTCAAATTGCATTGATCATCCACTCGGGTAAAACTCAGTTACTATACATCTCTGATGCCTTTCTCCATCCGCTTCATATGGAGAGATTAGATTGGCAGACGAATTACGACCTTGATCACCAAAAGGCGAAACAATCGAGGATCAAACTTCTCGAGTTGGCACACAAAGACAACATGCTTATTAATGCTTTCCATTTTGACTTTCCCGGTTTGGGACGTATTAACAAGAGTCAAAGCGGTTGGATTTGGAATTATACAAAAAAGTAAGCCGTACCTCTAAGCACTGGCACCACTATTCAGATTAAGCTTTTTTGATGCTCGAATATTCCAAGCTATTCCTGGAAAGCGGCAGTGCCGGAGCAACCAGTATGGAGACCATTGCTTCGTGTTTCAACTGTCCACCAGGAGCAACCTTGAAAGACGGTATTTTTTCCTGGCCTTTCCGGCAATTGAAATTCTGCCCATCATACGCTGTTAAGCCTGTTCATACCTAATTAACCCTACACCTTCAAGAGTATAGGAACCAAAACAATCTCGCTGTTTACCAGCGGTGATCCTTTGAAGCCAAAAGGTGGCCTGTCGCAAGTGTATAATTTGAAGTATTCATTACTTTTAGAACAAAGACGTTGCTTAACATATGATGGAAAAGCCGGCCGTGGATAAGGTAGCCCTGCTCGAGACGCTGCATAAAAGAATGATTGAAGAAATTCAAGACTACGCTATTATTCTAATGGATTTCGATGGTACTATCTTGTCGTGGAATAAAGGCGCAGAAAACATCAAAGGTTACAAAGCAGAAGAAATCATTGGTCAGAACTTCAGGATTTTCTACCTCCCAAAACACAGGGAAGATCATCTGCCTGAAAAACTGCTGCAATTGGCCATAAAAGAAGGAAGAGCCAAACACATCGGCCTAAGGGTAAGGAAAAACGGGTCCACCTTTTGGGGAAGCATCTTAATCACGGCACTTCACGACGACAACAATCAGGTTGTAGGTTTTACCAAATTGACCAGAGAACTTCGCGACAATGAAATAGGCTAAGGGACCAATTAATTGGCCGCCGTTCGATCATTCATCCTGAATCGTTTCTCTATTATTTTCAACTGTTCGTTGTTCAGGGAAGATGTTTTTCTCAACACACTAATGAAATATGCCACTTCCTCTTCACTTGCCGGACACCCGCTGTTTTCGTTTGGTTGAAACAGCGAGTTAGCTAAAACTTTACCTTCTTTATCCAGCACCAGCCAATAAGGCAAACCTTTACTGGCACCGCCATGCTCAGTCAGCAACTCGAGCGCACCAGGGTTCTCAAGTTCTTTCTTATCCCTGGACTCGTACACAGTTAAATGTGCTGTTATATAGTTATTGTCGATCAATGGTTTGATACTTACATCCTGAAGCGATGCATCCATTTTACGGCACCAGCCACACCAGGACGCATGAAAAATGAGTAGCACCTTTTTATTCTCTTTTGCCGCTTGTGCGTAAACAGGCGTCAGCACTTCATCTGCCGATGGCGTTTTGTTTTGAGCAAAACAACAAAGCGATGCTAATAGGAACCCCAAAAGAATAGTAGCTTTTTGCATATAGAGGATCCTAAAACTAATGCAAATTCGGGTACCATAAGAATGTCAGAAGTCGTCCTGCTTCATGGCTATATTGCACAACCTTGATTTTCCCAAAAGTGTTTTCTATTTGCTGCATTTTCAAGAGTTTACCTTTCAATAACGCTTCCTTCAAAAGGGCACGTGGAGCATCGTCATCTCTAAAACTAAATTTCGTTAAGATCAGTCATAACCTTTACTAAATAGATTAAGAAGCTTAGAAAAGATCAAAGCATTATCAGGTGAATTCCCGCCGTCCATTTCCTACCTTTAAAGTGCCGGTCTGGGAGACCAACCAAACATGCATCTCCTCTTCCACATACCTTCTGCTTCACGACTTCAGGACTACGTCACGATGGTCTGGGAAGTTAAGGGTGAGCATAACGTAAAAGAAATCATCCTGCCCCAGGGAATAGTAGAAATTGTTTTCAATTTTGCTGCAGAAATCAGCGGTACTGTTCCGAAAAGCACACATATTTTCCAGGCTCCGCGCTGTTTTATTCAGGGCATTCATGTACATAGCGTTCATGCAGTCTATACAGGACAACAACATCTTTTCGGCATAAGGCTGCACCCTTTCCATATTCAAAACTTCCTGGGCATTCTCCCCTTTGAACTAAATAACAGTGCCCTTGACCTTACATTGATAAAACCGGGATTTCAGCAGTTGTGGCACCAGCTTATTGAACTCGATTCTTTTCATGAAAGAGTAAAATTGTTAGAAAGAGAGATGCCTCAATTCTCTGCAGACTTCCATGACCGTTCAAAACACTTGTCTGACTTATTTTTGACGGGAAGAGCAGAAGATTTTCAAACAGTAGATGCACTGGCGCAGCAGGTCTGTTATTCGGCCAGGCAATTGAACAGGTTTACACACAAATTGTTTGGATTATCGGCCGAAGAATTAACCCTCTATAAAAAACTGGTCGAGTCTGTGAAGCTTATACACTTTCAGAATACCTCCCTTACTGATGTTGCCTACAGTGCCGGCTTTTATGACCAGGCACACTTTTCACGGGTTTTTAAATCCTATACAGGAATGACGCCCAAGGAATACAAAAACAGCAAAAGCGAACTTCCTTTTCATATCATTTCCTGACGCTGCTTTCATAGGTTTTGCTTGTTCATTGAACAATGTCCGCTAAATACAATTTTAAGCCTCACATCTGTTGCAGCTTTGCAGTGTTAAAAACGAAACATGCAAACAAAAAATTTAAAAAAGATCCCTATGTACTTATTGATCTTCATTGCAGCATACCTAATTATTGGCAACTTGCTTCATCGGGTCGTTCTCCCTGAAAAACACCCGGACATTTCCACCCACTTTAAGCCTGGGCAGGAATTTTATAGCAAGGCAGAAGGCTTCCTCCAAAAAGTTACCAAACAGGAAAACGGACTAGTTTATGGCACGCTTGAGGCGGAGCCGTTTGCCGCAGGACCACCCAAGCACATTCACGATGGTTTTGATGAAATTTTTGAAATCGAAAACGGTGAACTCACCATCTGGGTTGACGGAGAAGTAAAGAAACTGCATCCTGGCGAAAAGATACTCATACGAAAAGGCACACCCCATAAGCCTTACAATGAAACAGGTGAGACCATTCGATTGAAAGGGTCTTTTGCCTTTCCTGAAAAATTTGCTTTTTATCTTCAGCAGGTTTATGGATTCATGGATGACAACCCCGATTTTATGAAATCTCCGAAAACGCTTTTGCAAATGTCGTTGCTTCAGCCTGCCGGCTTCGACTCTTACATAGCAGACGGTCCTCCGGTGTTTATTCAGAAAGCCATAGCATTTGTAGTGGGTCCTCTTGCGAG
>DASQNW010000104.1:0-2560 GCA_035644775.1 Chitinophagaceae bacterium
CATCAAAAAACCAGCTTCGTTAAGCATTGCCTGAAATTCTGAGAACGAAAACACATAGTCAGTATCTCTTAACACTTGCACTTCACCACTGTTTGCGATCACTATGTGATCGGTTTCAATTCGAGTGGGCTGAAATAAAAAGCGGTTGTCGAGCAGATATTTATATTCATCCACCTGTAGCCAGGTTCTCGCATCAAAATGCCTCACTGCAATTTCCGCAATCATCCAGGTGTCGATTATAAATACAGCTCCAGGCTTTAAACTTGCTGCAATTTTTTTTAGCACCTGCAGGCATTTTTCGGCGTCAAGGTAAGAAATGCAATTGCCCATGCACACTGCCGCATCGAATGGTCCTCCAAAACCAGAAGACTGCGACACATCTTCTACCCGTGCATTCACCTTCAAATTTTGATTGTTTGCGACTGTTTCGATTTCCTGTATGTAATCAGCTAAGTAATCGATAGCAGTAACCTCATGCCCCCGCCCGGCCAGCTCTATCGAGTGACGGCCGTAACCGCACATTATATCAAGCACTTTACTACTGGCGTGCAGTTTCGCTATTTCTTCAATAAAATCTGCTTCGGCTTCCGTAAGTCCGGCCGGGATCATTTTCCTCCACACATCTTTATAGAGGCTGTGGAACAGAGTTTTATTTTCGCTACGCTCAGATGCGTCCATGTCAATTTTTATTCCAACAGCCGATTACGCATTGCATACATAACCAGGCCTGCTATTGTTTTGGCGCCTACTTTCTCTTTCATCTTTTGACGGATGGTTTCTATAGTGCGAGGGCTGAGGAAAACATCTTTAGAGATTTCTTCTGTGGTTTTGTCTTCTGCAATATGTTTTAGAATGCGAAGTTCTTTATCTGAAAACTTAACAGGGTTAGGGTAGAATTGGCGAACTGTTTTTTTGTGTTGCAGCTTTAGCAGTACCGCTTTATTTACGAGGTCGTTAAAGTAAAAGTCGTCGTTTACACAGGTAAGAATTGCCTGGTAAATTTCTTCGGGATCTGTGGTTTTGGTAAGATACGCGTTGGCACCCATTTCCATCATTTTGGTGATCATTTCCTGGTCGTCGTACATGGTCAGAACAATGATTTTCACCTCTTCATATTCTTTCCGTATCATCCCTATTGCATTAATACCATCCACCTCCGGCATGCGGATGTCCATCAACAGAACATCTGGTTGCTTGATGCGCAGCTTATGCATCAGGTCTTTTCCATCTTCAGCCTCCCATAAGATCTTAAGGTAATCTCGGTCTTTCAAAGCCATCTTGATGCCGTCTCTGAATATCTTGTGATCATCGGCAATGGCCACTTTGATGAGTTCTTCATTCATTATCTCAGGTGGATTTAGTTGGTTTTGATATTTGAATTTTAACAGAGCCCGACAAAGCTAAGTGTTTTTACAGTTAGCCAAAGTCTGGCAAAAATATATTAGCATCAATAATCATCAGATAGTAAAACTCCGATGGAGAGTCGTAAACATACTATGATCTCCTCAGTGCTAATCTCTTCACCGAACATCCATTTACGGTAGTTCTCCTTGTTTGTAGCTTTATCGATGAGATCTCGGTTGCTGATGTGCCGCTATTGTCAAGAAGAGCATCGAATGGAAGGTGGCGAGAATCTCCCCCACTCTCTTTAAAAATGCACCCTAGTAAAAATACTAGGGAATGATAGCAATTTTACCTAATTTTGCTCGTATACATACGTTAACAATCGGCTGAGATTGTTGTTGGGACTGAGTTTCCACAGGTTGTCCCATTTCACGTCAAATTACCCTGTAGAAAACTGCATTAATAAACGCAAATTTTACCATGAATCTAAAAACTTACTGTAATGGTACAAAAGAAAGTATTCGGGCGTCCTCTTCCACTTGATCCACAGTCAACTTGGTGGGAGCAAGAGTAGTCCAAAATTAGCAACTCTTAAAAGGTTTTCTATCTTTGGTGAAAATACCAAACTATAGAAAACCTTTTTTTTTATATCGGACTTATTTCAGATGCTTTGCCGATCGTTCTTTTCTTTATTTACTTTGGCGTTACGAAGAAGGCAAAAAGCTTATGGATCATTGTAAGCTATGTCGCAATTTTTAGTGCACTCGTATTTATATATTCTCACTTTTTTCACAACTTCGACACTCCAACATCCATAAGGAACGGCTTCTACGTAATCTTCACTCTTTTTGAATATTCTAGCTTCACATACTTTTTGTGGATAAACGTTCAAAACAGCGGCTTTAAGAAGCTAATACTTTTCCTTTCTGGCGGCTTTGCTATTTCGTTGCTTATCTACTATATGTCGTCTGACTTTCTAAAGATCGATTCTGTAACTATTGGAATAGAAACAATCATTATTCTAGTCTTCTCTGCATATTTTCTTTATGAAAGAATGAATGAGCCGGCAGTGTTCTTTATCTACAATGACTACCGCTTCTGGGTAGTACTCGGATTTATGATCTACTTGGCAGGCTCTTTTTTTATTTACCTTTTTGCTGATAGAATACCCAGCTATCAGATGCGTCAGTATTGGGTTTTTACGGATATTTTTTAT
>DASQNW010000105.1:0-9072 GCA_035644775.1 Chitinophagaceae bacterium
TTTGAGAGCGCAAAGTTTAAGAACGGCGACAACGCTTCGAAGTGTATGATAAATGAAATGGCAAAGTCAGCGTATCAATTGTAGTTACTTACATTCTTAGACTTCTGTTTCTTGATAGTATTGCTTTAACTCCAATCCCAAACCACTACATCCCACTTGCCATGAACATCTTTAAACTGACAAATGCTGTTGAAACCAACATTGAAGTGAGCTCTCAATGACCTTGGATTATTTGTAGCAATATCGGTTAAGATAAAATCGAAGTCAGAGCTATACGTCTCCCGATGTTTGTTGTACATCTCTCTCAATAATCCTTTACCACGATACTCTTTGTCTACACATATCTGACCCATGCAATAGAAACGGTGCTGGCTCAGCGGAATGCCCTTGTACTGCAGGTTTTCTACTGCCTTCAAAAACGAGTCAAGTTCCGGATGAAACACTGTCGCTTCTCTCAAGGTGGCAAGCGCATATCCCACTACTACATCGCCTTCTTTCGCTATTATTGATGGTGCCAATTGATGCATCTGCTGCAGCAGCTGTGTAGAGTAACTCCACGTAACAAAGCCTTCCTGCTGCTGTTGAATAGCACTGAGGTTAGATTTCAGATTCTTCTGGTTCAATAAGTGTATCTGTTGTAGCTCAGACTGTCGAGATACAGTTGTAATAGAGATCATCGGGTTAGTATGCTTGAATGTTTGCGATGTTCCATCTATCCAGCACAACATGTCACCACTAAATTAATCAAGACTATCCTGAGATAGGTGCGTCCTAAAAAGTTCCACCCCAAAAACTTGCGCGGCACAATTGTTTATGTGCTTACATAAAAAACATTATGGCAACACTTGTAAATCTCAGAAATCTGCTCGAGCATGAAATTGAAGATCTTTATTCGGCTGAAGAACAGATAATAGAGGCATTACCAAAAATGGCAGAAGCTGCAGGCGACAGAGAATTGAAACGAACATTGAAAGAACATCTGCGCATCACTAAAGAACAAAAGAAGCGTCTTGACCAAGTAAAAAAAATTCTTAACAAAGGCTCGCAGGAAGAAGGTGAAAACAAAGAAGGATTCTTCCAGCGGATGTTTGGCAGCGGAGGCACCAAATGCAAGGGCATGGAAGGCCTGATAAAAGAAGGAGATAAGATCTTGTCAGAAGACATGGAACCCAGCGTGAAGAATGCTGCTATTATCGCTGCATCACAGAAGATAGAGCATTACGAAATTTCGGGGTATGGTACTGCAAGGGCTTATGCAAAAGAGTTGGGGCTAAGGGAAGTTGAGCGTTTACTTGCTGCCACACTGAAAGAAGAGTATACGGCAGACAAAATGCTGAATGCGCTTGCTTTGAATAAACTGAATGCAAAAGCCGAAAGAGGTGCGGCCAAAACAGCGACTCCACGTGGTTCTGCATCTTCAAACGAAGGAGGAGCAAGAAGCGGAAAAAATACTGCCGCAGCAGCTGCATCTTCGAACGGAGGTGGAGCAAGAAGCGGAAGAAATACAGCGACAGGCAGCGCATCTAAAGGAGCTTCGAAAACTGCAAATAAAAAGGCAGCAACGAGCAGAAAATAAATCTCAAGGATAGAAGCAGAACATAATACTGCTTCTATCCTGCATTAAGTATCCGGTAGGAAAAGCAAAACTGCTATTGCAAGAAGCTAAGATTCGCCCTACGTAAATGCTTCAATTAAGTTGGCTCCGGTCCAGTCGCTCCTGCGAAACTTCCCAAAGACATTGCTTGATCAAACGCGACTTCGTAAGGGGCGAAATGCTCGGGTAACGTTCGTCTACCCATTTTGTGATGTGCCGGATGGCTTGTTGCGCCTGCAACTCTGCATGATTTCCTGTCGGAATGTAATTGTTTTGGCTTTTCATTTCAATTGGATATTAGATTATAAATAGAATATCAAGGTAAATGATAGTTTTTGATATTTCAAACGGTCACAGAAAAATAATTGAAGATTATTTCGCCGCCTATGATAGCGGCTCCGGCGCTGGCATGTCGCTCGGCCTTGACTGATCTTCTGGTAGAGGAATAAACTCCTTATTATCCATAGGTGGCAACAGTATGCGGCCTTCTTTCCAGTCTGCCTTGGCCTGCTCAATCCTTTCTTTTCTTGAAGACACAAAATTCCACCAGATGAAACGTTGACCCAGTGGTTCCCCTCCAAGCACCATCAAAGTCGTGTTTTCTTTTGCTTTTATCAGAGGGTCAATGCCTTTTGTAAATACAAGCATCTGGCCCTGCGAGTGCAGGGCACCATTGAGTTCCAAACTGCCTTTTACTATGTAAATGCCTCGTTCAGAATGCTCGTGCGGAAGTGTGAAATGGGCGCCTTGCTGCAACACTACGTGAAGATAAAAGAGCGGCGAATTTGTCTTCACATGGTTCGAGAGCCCATATGCGTTTCCTGCTATCAGTCGCATCCACAACCCTTTTTCGGTGAAAACAGGTAGTTGATCTGAACTGTAGTTTTCGAAAGAAGGGGTAGATTCTTCGTCTTTCTCAGGCAATGCAACCCAGGTTTGTATCATTTCCAACGTGCCTCCGGCTAAGGTGGCCGGATCTTCAAACCGTTCTGAATGTGCAATTCCACTTCCTGCTGTCATCCAGTTAACCTCGCCAGGTCTAATCACTTGTTGAACACCAAGACTATCGCGGTGCGTCACCTGGCCGCCAAACAAATAACTCACCGTAGACAAGCCGATGTGCGGATGGGGTAATACGTCCATTGAAGTACTTGGCGAGGGAGAAATGCCTACAGGACCTGCATGATCCATGAAGATGAAAGGACCCACCATTCTCCTATGTCGAAAAGGAAGAATTCGACGGACGTTTAAACCGGGCCCAATGGAAGCCTTTCGAGCTTCGATAATTAGATCCAACATGCGTTTGCTTCTACTTGTAAATATAAGCGGAACAGCTGTCAAACCCCTGGTACAAATAGTATGAACTGAAAGGCTGTCGGCAAACGTTCACCCAGCTCTCCTGTAGCTATCAGGTACATCTAAGCAGAAGATCATAAGGGCACAATTTGTGTGCATGCTAGCTGTAAACAATTTATTCATCTAAATAAAAGTTTATGGCTGAGATTCATGTAGAACCGAAGAAGCACAGTTCTGGTGCTTCCTGGATCTGGATACTTTTAGGCTTAATCATCATCGGAGTTATAGCATATTTTGTGCTGAACAACAACAGAACCAATGAGAATGAAGAGGTGCAAAAAACGAACACAACTTCGTACATCAACGCGCCACAGCCATTGTTAATGCAGCCTGTTTCGGCGTAACATTTTTTAGAAGAAGCAAATCAATTCTGTAACCAGGAAGCATTGCTTCCGCAAAATCTTTCTTATGGACAAGATGAAACATAGACGTTTGCAGGAACTGGATCGTTCAGATTTCGCCATTGTCGAAGGAGAACCAGACATCCGAGGCTGGGATGTGAAGATCGGCAAGGGCGATAAAATAGGAGAAGTGGAGGAACTGATTCTTGATGCCCAGCAAAGAAAGGTCCGCTACATGGTAGTAGACCTCAAAGACAAAGTTGTTGGCGTGAAAGATAAAAAAGTACTGGTGCCGATTGGACTTGCCCAATTGGATGATGAAGAGGATGATGTCATCATTCCAAACCTCCATGTGCAGCAACTTCAGGAACTGCCGGACTATGATGAAGATCTTTTGGATGAAACAGTAGAGAGAAGAATATGTGATGTATTTGGCAGAACACAGGTAGCAAACACGAGCCTCGCAGCAGAGCAAACAGATACTGACTTCTACAATCACGATTACTACAACGATGACAACTTATATCGCAACCGTATGCATCAGGCACAACCTGTTCAGCAAGGCAGGCAAGAATCAGAATATGAGCGAGGTCTGAAATTATGGGAACGCAGAAGCGAGGGTGGCATTATACCTGAAAACGACAACATTATGCAGCGAGATGTGGAGCGGGAAAGATCTTCAAGAACGGAAATGGTGAGGAATAGGAGAACAGCTTACGAACAGCGAAAAAACAGCAATATTGATGCAGACAGTTCTGGCCGTTCAAAAAAGAAGGACAACAGCATCATTCGCAGAATAAAGGATGAAGGGCTGAGAGATGCCTGATTATCACTCTATTGGCTTTTAAGTCCACAGTACCGCCACTGTGGACTTCTTTTTTATGAGCAGCGGTATATACCGGAAGATTCTTCTTGCGAACAAAATTCGATCGCAAAACCGTTCTTAAGTACATTCCATTTTGATGGGAGTTTTCTGTTTCTGTAAGCAACCTGAATCGACAGGCGCTTTTAGAGAAGTTGATGCAATCTATAGCGGATATTCACCTAAGCTATTAATGATACTTAAAGCCGCACAAGTTTCTTGAACTTGATCGACAGTTAAATGCATTTGAACAACCAATGGTCATTCAACTTGTTCAAATAAAGTGCAGCTTAGTGCGGCAGCTTTTCACGCACTGCTCCGTAGACCCAGGTGCCTGCAATGGCGCTTACCAGGGTTATCATCACAACGAGCATCCCTGTTCCAATTTGTGCGAACAATGGCCCCGGGCAGGCGCCCGTTACTGCCCATCCGAAACCAAAAAGAAGGCCGCCGTATACCTGTCCCTGGCTGAATTTCTTCTTTGGAAATGAGATGTCCTCTCCATTGAATGTTTTTACTCTAAACCGTTTGATCAGATAAACTGAAATGGTGCCGGTGATTACAGCAGAACCCAACACGCCGTACATGTGAAAACTTTGAAACCTGAACATCTCCTGTATGCGAAACCAGGAGATCAGTTCCGCCTTCACCAATATAATCCCGAAAAAAGCTCCTGAGAAAAAGTATTTGATATTATGCCACCAAGGTTGTTTTGCATTAACTTGATGCACATCTAACTCGTCGAGCGATCTTACTTCAAAATCAGTATTTACTTTTAGCTTTTTTAAAGCTTCCATTTTCAGAGTTTAAGTATAAACGGTAAGATGATGTGGGCCATGAAAAAGCCACCTGCCATAAAACAAAGCGTAGCAACGAGAGAAGGCCACTGCAGGTTCGACAATCCCATTATTGAATGTCCAGAAGTACAACCGCCGGCGTAACGGGTACCGAAACCTATGAGAAAACCACCCCCAACGATCATTATAAAACCACGTGCTGTCAACAATTCTCGCCAGCCAAAGATCTCTGCAGGCAACAGGTTCTTTTGTTCGCTGATACCATACGCTTTCAATTCTTCTGTGAGTCCAGGGTTGATCTCGCCTGGTTGATGCTGGAAAACATACCACGCTATAAATGCACCAGCAACCACACCTACAGCAAAGAAAAGGTTCCAGGCTTCCTTCCGCCAGTTGTATTGAAAAAACGATACGTTTGAAGGAAAGCATGCAGCACAAATATGACGTAGCGAGGACGAGATGCCAAAGGTTTTATTACCCAACAATAGGAGAAGCGGCACTGTTAAACCCACTAATGGCCCCGCCACATACCAGGGCCAGGGCTTTTGAAAAAACTCAATCATACTTGCTTTTTATTGATAGAAAAATGTTCGGATCCGGTTTGTCGTGCGAGATCTAAATGACCCAGCATAAAATCTGCATGAAAATGTACTTTATCCTGGCGCCGTCTTTATTTGCTCTGGCGATATATTTTAAAATCTCTCGTAAAGGATCTATCACCACCGCTTCACCAGATGACAAGTACATCAAGATCCATTTCACGGCCAGAATTCATCGGAGAATAAAACTCACCCCGCCAATGTTTTGCCTGTAGTTGTTCGATTTCAAAGCACCTTTAGCACGATCAAATTCCGAGTACCATGTGTACGGAACTGAACCAACTGACTTCAGTTTGCCGGCATTGTACCTGTCCTCAAACGGAGTGTAATAGCTGATGGACGTGCTGCCTAATGCTTTTAGTTTGCCGCGTACAGTTTCATTTTCATACGCCCGGTAGTAATCTAATAACAAATTGCCTATCATTTTCAATTTTCCCTGCATGCTCTTTTCGTCGTAACGCGAATAATAATCAAGCTGCAGGTTGCCAATCGACTTGGGTTTACCTCGTTTACTTTCCTCTTCATGCGCTCCATACCATGTAATCGTTGCCGTGCCGATGCTCCTAAGCTTTCCCTTTAGCAAAGTATCAGACTCGGTTCCGTAGTATTCGATTCGACCCATGTAAGGCTGTAGCTTTGGCGCATAGTAATTTCCCCTGTCTGAAAGTTGTTCTGTGCCCCATTCCAGCAGTTTTCCATCCTCAGACATTCGAATCAATGTACTTTGGTCTACTTCAACAGAGAAGTACGTAAGCTTGCCCCCGCTGGTAAAGCTAACCTGGGCTAAACGCTGTGCATTCCCTCTTTGCACAATCATTAGTAACATGCAGGCAAAAAGATGTTTTGTCATAGCTATATCATGAAACATGAAGGTAACAATTCCTCATGTGAATAGGATGAAGCTATGGTCCCCTACGTATGCGGTTCTAAACAGCCGTATGATACATTCCTTACAACACAGGAATCCTCCAACGCGTTTGTGGTGGGCGCCAGATTGCAGAGCTCAAGTTTCTCAGCAAAAAGCTGTACCGTTAAATAAGTGAAGATAAAACCAGTAGCTCTTCTGCGCTGTTAAGAAACACATTCCATAAATTTGTAGTGACTACGTTTGGAACAACTATTTTGCAGAACTGTAAATGGTGGGAACGGTATGACAAAAAGGGCCCTTAGTCTGGAAGAGTTCAACGAGCTTTCAAAAGAGTTGAAACTTGATATTCTGCATCGCGATGGTGTACATGTTGGTAAGCGGATGATTGATCAGGAAAATGTGATCCTCTTTCAGCTATACGCTTTCTATGTTGAAGTGCGTTATAAGCAATACAGGAAAGTAGTAACGCAGATCCTGACGTCTCGCAGCTCTGACATTCTACAGCCTTATCTTGATCAGATTCACATCCCTGATCTGAACAAGAATAGGAAGGGTGATTGAGAGTTGCTTAAAAAAATTTTCTATTTTTCTCCTGTTTCTCAATCTTTGCAATTACAAGCCACCTGTTTATGACAAAGTCTTTGCCACCCAAAAGCCTTGTGCTTTATGCGGATGATGACCGTGACGATCTCGAACTTGTAAGAGAAGCTTTCAAAGAGTATTCCCACAGCATAGAATTAGAAACTTTCAGAGACGGAGAAGAATTACTTCAATATACCCGCAGCCTTAATTCCTTGGAGCCCCTGCCCTGCCTGATTATTCTTGACATCAATATGCCCCGCAAGAGCGGTAAAGAAGTTTTGAAAGAAATGAGAAACATGGAAGGTTTTGAAGATGTGCCAATCGTATTATTTTCTACATCTACACTGCCGTCCGAAGCTGCTTTTGCAAAGAGTTTTGGCGCCGGCTTCCTTACCAAGCCGCTTCATTCCAACCAAATAACACAACTCGTAGATGCTATGATTGCTCACTGCACTGATGATGTAAAGAAAAATATACGCAAACTAAAAGGTAAATGATTAGTTCGACAGCTGTTTATCAACTGTTGCAAACCTATCAATCTGGTATTGACGCAGATCAAACATTTTTATCTCCTTATAGAAGATAAACCGAACGTTATTCAGTTTTTTGTTTTCCGAATCATTGCAGGTTACAGCGTGCAACACCGTTTTCGGATACTGTTGCTTTAAGAAGGATGCCAGGTCCTGGAGTTTAAACTTCTGGTTCTGCGGAATGAATGTGAACAACATATCAGGAGCATTCGTTTCCATCATATTCTGAAGCGTGTTAATTGAAACATTTGTACCAAGGTAAAATACCCGCAATCCTTTTTGCTTAAGAACATACGCCATATACAACAAGTATAAGTCGAAGTGTTCGCCCATAGGCAGAAACAATACAGCAGATTTCTCTGATATCGCAGCACTCTGAACATTCTCGATTGCCAAAATCAATTTCCTTCGAATGGCAGTGACTGCAAAATGGGTCTCAAATGTTTTGTCCTTGTAGGAGAGCAGAGAAGCTTTTTCGAGGAATGGAAGCACCACATGCTCCAAAGTGATATCTGTTCCCCAGCATTGCACGCAAGCATCCAACACATCTTCAAATTTCTCGATGTCGCGGTACATATAGTAGATCAGGTGATGTAACGCCTTTTGGCGCTTGAGGCAAGGGTCTGAGACAGCATCTACGCTTTGTTTTAATTCGCTTGAATGCAGCCTTGAAATCGCCGAGATCCGCGGAACAATGTTTAGCAACAAGCTGACATTTAATAGTCGTTGAACATCATCGGGGGAGTACATCCGGATATTACCCCGGGATCGGCCAGGCGACAACAGTCTGTAACGCTGTTCCCAAACTCTGATTGTATGAGCTTTGACACCTGAAAAACGTTCCAGGTCTTTGATGGTGAACCACCTGGCTTTGTCTTGATTGTGCGGTACCATGGGCATTTTCAGTTACGGAATTCGAGAGCAAGAGAGATGTTAAAGAAAACCTAAAGGGATGTTTCTACTAACAAAGGACTCAATAAAAAGTTCAATTCGACCGGTGCTTCATTCAGAAGCCACCTTAGATTAGTTTATCTCGAGCCAGTAATTCACCAACTGGATGAACTCCTAAACTGCATTACATTTAAAGAAAGATTGCTATGCTGCGTTTTCTTTTCTTCGTTTTGTTGACTATTTCATGCTCCTTTGTAACCGCTAATGAGTCGTTGCGCAAGAGCCGGAAAACCAAAGTTGCTATTAAGGGACAAGAATTTTACATCAATGGAAAACCCACTTTCCAGGGCCGCACCTGGAATGGCTTAAAGATCCAGGGCCTGCTGCCTAACTCCCGTATGGTGCAAGGCATTTTTGATGACGATAACGCCACTACCCGAACTAAATGGGCTTATCCAGACACCCGAACCTGGGATCCGGAACGGAACACTGATGAATTCATTTCAGCGATGCCCATATGGAAAGCTCATGGCCTTATTGCTTTTACTATCAACCTCCAGGGAGGCAGTCCCGAAGGTTACTCAAAAGACCAGCCTTGGGAGAACTCTGCTTTCAGAAGCGACGGCTCCTTAAAGCTCCCATACATGAAACG
>DASQNW010000106.1:0-13681 GCA_035644775.1 Chitinophagaceae bacterium
TAGCGATGGAAATTAACCTGAATGGAATAGTGGCTTCAAATACTACGATTAGCCGAGACCACTTGATTTCACCTTCTGGCAATTTGCAAGCAATTGGAGCAGGAGGACTAAGTGGGCAGCCGTTAAAAGCACGTTCTACCGAAATTGTTCAATACATTTCTAAAAAAACGCGAGGACGTTTGCCTATACTGGCAAGTGGCGGAATTTTTTCAGGCACTGATGCTTCGGAAAAGATAAAGGCCGGAGCAGATTTAGTTGAGGTTTGGACGGGATTTATTTACGAGGGACCGTTTATCGTAAAAAAAATATGCAAGTACTTACAAAAGCAAAACAAAAAAAATGTTAGTCGGTTGCCCCACTGAATTGAAGAAGACTTTGAACGTCAGGAATTCTTTAAAATTACAGCAGCTACTATGCCGGCGGTTTCTGTTCTTAGGCGATTTTGCCCCAGAGTTACCGGACGATAGCTCTTCGCAAGTGCCAGTTCTATCTCGGTTTCGGCAAAGTCGCCTTCAGGACCAATTAAGATCCGCCGCGGAGTTGCTGGTTGTCCACTCGCATGGATCAAAGAAATGAGCTCACTCTTTTCACCTGGTGCACAGTGGGCCACAAATCCACCTGAATATTCATCGGAAGAAACCAGCTGTTGAAACTTTGTTGCTGGCCGAAGCAGAGGCATGCGGGACTGTTGCGACTGAAGCATTGCGCTGATGATAATACTTTGCATTCGCTCTGAACGAAAGCTTTGCTTCTCTGTACGCTGACATATCAGGGGGATAATTTCTGTAACGCCGATTTCTGTTGCTTTTTCGAGGAACCACTCAAACCGACTTGCATTTTTTAGCAGTGAAATGGCAATGGAAACTTTCACTACCGGCTCCTCCTCCTTCTGGAAGAATTTTATCTGCACCAGGCAACTCTTCCGATTCTCATCTAAAATAGTTGCCCTTGCTCTACTACCCAAACCATCGGTTAAAACAACTTCTTCTCCCGCTTTTTTTCTTAAGACCTGCACCAGGTGTTTGGAGCTTTCTTCAGGCAGACGAATCTGCTGCTGAGGACCTGTTAACCACTCAACAAAGAAATACGGTAACATTGGGAGTAATTAGATCAATGTGGTTGATGCTTGTAAGCTAACCAGTTTGGCCCTTTGGTTCAACCAGCAATCACAAATTAGAATGGAGCATCCTCGTCATCAAAATCATTCATCTTGCTACCCGTTTGTATATACAACCTAGGCCCATCAGGATCTGAAACCGGCTTCCAGCTGCCCGGAAGCTTAGAACCACCCAATTCATCATTGCCATCGCTATCGACGAACTTCTGGATGTGTAGCAATGCTTTTAACTTGATTGTCTCGAGCGAGCCGTTTCTATGCTTGGCTATTCGTACGTGAGTTTCTCCTTTGTTGCTCTCACCCATCTCATTCGTCGTGACATCATAATACTCCGGCCGGTAAAGGAACATGACCATATCTGCGTCCTGCTCTATAGCACCCGACTCGCGGAGATCGCTCAATTGGGGCATCTTGTTTCCTTCCTTTCTTTTCTCCACCTCACGGCTCAGCTGAGACAGCGCCACAATCGGCACCTGTAGCTCTTTCGCCAATCCTTTCAAGCTTCGTGAAATAGTGCTGATCTCTTGCTCACGATTAGAGTTCCGGTCACCTGTTCCACTCATTAGCTGCAGATAATCTATAATGATCAGCCCAACATTATTAATATTTTTCAGCCGACGGCATTTTGCCCTAAGCTCAAAGATGTTGAGCGCTGCTGTATCATCTATGAAGATGGGTGCCTGCGCCAGCCGCTGAATGCCTTTGGCATATAGCTGCTTCATTTCATGTTCTTCCATTTTTCCACGAGCGATTTTCTCGAGCCATATTTCACTTTCGGCAGCAAGAATTCTTTGCACCAGCTGCCCAGCACTCATTTCAAGTGAAAAAACCGCCACTGGTGTTGGCTTGGTCGGGTGAAGAGCTGCGTTGCGGGCAAGATTGAGCGCAAATGCAGTTTTACCAACGGATGGACGCGCAGCAAGAATTATGAGATCGGTATTCTGCCATCCATAGGTTATCCGGTCTAAGCTGGCAAACCCCGAAGGCACACCGGTAATATCTTCATTCCGGTGCCGCAGGTCCTCAATCCGTTGGATTGTTTTTACGAGCACGGAATCGATAGAGTCGTAGGTATTCTTCAGGTGTTTGCTGGTAACCTCATACATTTTGCTTTCTGCCTGGTCCAGCAAGTCAAATACGTCTGTACTGTCTTCGTAAGCATCAGTGATGATCTCGCCGCTGATGCGGATCAATTCACGTTGAATAAACTTTTGCAGTATAATCCTCGAGTGCGCTTCCACATTAGCTGAAGAAACCACACTGTTGGTAAGCTTGGTAACGAAATAGGGGCCTCCCACAACGTCAAGCTCTTCTTTAAATCTGAGCTCCTCAACTACCGTTAGAATATCAATTGGTTGGCTTTTGTTGGCGAGGCTTTGCATCGCTCTGAAGATCCGCTGATGAGCATCTACATAGAAGCACTCAGGCTTCAAAATCTCTATCACATTATCGAAAGCACCCTTTTCAAGCATAATTGCTCCCAAAACCGCTTCTTCCAGGTCCTTGGCTTGTGGTGGCACTTTACCATAAACCATTGTACTAAGATCCAAACTGGGCTTTCTTCTAGTGATCCGATCGCGATTGAGGTTGGTTAGGTCCATACTAATGTCAACAAAAAGAAATTTATTTAAACCTGGCAAAGCCAGGGAGTTGTATCACACGTCTTTGAGTCAGGCAGCAACCTTAAATCTTTATTATTTTTTGGTTAACGAAACCTTACCTCAAAGTCAGAGAGCGAATATATGGGAGGAAAATGCAGTCAAATTTTTTTATTCGACGAAATAATACTCCACAACATAATTAACGTGTTCATCACTGTTCCACATAGCTTATGCACAATTAAGCCTTGTCTTTGCACAAATTTCAAAAAATTGTCCCAAGCTGCCATGGCTTATTCACAACAGATGTCAACAAAAATAAGGGCAGAATTTTTTGGCCGGATCCTGCGAACAACAGAATGGGCTTTCAGCCTTTCTAAGGTCTAATCAGGCCAACACTTTGCAGCGCTGGACAGTGTTTCAGAGTTTCCAAGCAGCATTTTGCAGGTGCCAAAAGCCACCCGAAGGCCTCGAGCCAGAAGGTTTATTGATTTTCTGCTGTTGCAGACTCCGTTTTAATATCGCGATGCCAGCTCGATGTCCTCCGCCATGAAAATAGGGAGCAAGGTATTGCGATCCGCCAGCAAAGCTTCTGCCCGCAATCTATCGGTGCACAATGTTTGACACCATTGTACTGCAGTATCTTTGTTGTTTCACCATTAAGATTGTGAGCTATTATGAAGTTGTGCGAACCGCGGTTCCTGTCAATCTATCTCGTTATTATCGTGAGTTTTCTTTCTGTTGGAAAATTGTACGCTCAACCATCAAAAGGTACTGTAAGAGGTGTTGTTTTCGACTCTATCTCAGCAACAGGGCTTGCTTATAGCTCTGTTCAAGTATTCGACGGAAAAAGTAGAAAGTTGGTAAACGGAAATCTTACCAATGAAAAAGGCGAGTTTGTTATTGAAGTTCCATTAGGAAAGTTTTTTGCTTTGATAGAATTCAGCGGTTATAAAGATTATAGTTCAAAAGAATTTACCATTTCGGCCGAAAACCTGGTAATCGATTTAGGAGTAATTCAGCTCGCTTCCAGGACAACTGTTCTCGAGGGCGTGGTGGTGCAGGGAGAAAGAAGTTACACACAATTGTCTCTCGATAAAAAAATATTCAACGTTGGTAAAGACCTGGCAAATGCAGGTGGATCCGCTACTGATATCCTAACCAACATTCCATCTGTTTCAGTAGACCCTGAAGGTAACGTAAAGCTGAGAGGCAGCGACAATGTGCGTATACTGATCGACGGGAAACCTTCTGGCCTCGTTAGCTTTAAGGGTTCAGGAGGACTGCAAGGTTTGCCAGCAAGCCTTATTGATAGAGTAGAAATAATCACAAACCCTTCTGCTCGCTACGAGGCAGAAGGCAATGCAGGTATCATCAATATTGTACTGAAGAAAGATAAGCGCCAGGGCTTTAACGGCTCTGTAGAAGTTATCACGGGCCATCCAACAAATCTTGGCGCTGCTACAAACTTCAACTACCGACATAAAAAGATCAATTTCTTCTTAAACTACGGTATTGCATATCGCAATCAACCGGGGATCGGATCCATATACCAGGAAGTGTATAAGCCAGACAGCACTCTTATTTCAATTCAAAACAGCGAATTCATTTTGAAAGGCCTCAACAACAACATCCGCGGAGGCTTGGATTACTACTTCACTGAAAAGAGTATTCTCACAGCTTCATATTTGTACCGACGCAGCGACGCTACGCGAACTGCAGATATTTGGTATGACGATTACCTCTTCAATAAAAACAATCTTACGAGCATCACTAACAGAAAGCAGGATGAAGAGGAAACGGAACCCAATTCTGAATATACACTCAGCTACAAAAAAACTTTTGAGAAGAAAGATCATGAACTAAGTGCCACGGCCAGATACATTGACAACTGGGAAAGCTCAAACCAGTACTTCACACAATACAGTTTTGACCGTGGAGGAGCTCGGGATCATTCAAAAGATATACTGCAACAGTCGCTCAACGACGAATTTGAAAAGCACTGGCTGTTTCAATTAGATTATGTGCAACCCCTTGGAAAAGAAGGCAAGTTCGAAACCGGCTTCAGAAGCAGTTTTAGAGATATGATCAATGATTTTGTTGTGCAGGAAAGAGATGCTTCCGGAGTGTTTGTGCCACTACCGGGGCTGGATAACATATTTCACTACGATGAAAATATTCATGCGGCTTATGGCATCCTGGCAAACCGAAAAGAAAAACTTTCTTACCAGGCAGGTTTGCGGACTGAATGGACAGATGTAACAACTTTGTTGGAAAAAGGCAATATTTTAAATCCTAGAAAATACTTCAATCTTTTCCCGAGCGCACACCTTACACTTCAGCTGGCTAAAGAAAATGCGATTCAGCTCAGCTATAGCAGAAGAGTGCGACGTCCTTTTTATAACGATCTCAGCCCTTTTATGACATACTCAGACAGCCGCAATTTTTTTAGTGGCAATCCTGATCTGGATCCGGAGTTCAGTGATGTGGGCGAAATTGGGCATATTAAGGAATTTGAAAAAGGCACCGTTTCGTCAAGCTTGTACTATAGGAAAACAACGGGAAAGATAGAGCGCATACGCCAGGTGAACGAAGACGGCAACTCTGTAACTCTGCCACAAAATTTGCTGAGCGAAAAAGCATGGGGCGCAGAATTTACCAGCACTTGGAAGCCCTACCTGTGGTGGAAACTTGACCTTAATGCAAACTTTTTTCATGCCGATATAGACGGCAGCAATATATTTTCCAAGTACAAAGCATCAACATACAGCTGGTTTGCACGGCAGACCTCAAGGTTTAGTTTACCTGGCGCATTAGAGCTACAACTCAGGAGTAATTATGAAGCACCGCAACGCACAGCACAAGGTAGACGCAAAGCATTGTATTTCCTTGACCTGTCAGCCAGCAAAGATGTGCTGCAGGGAAAGGGAACTATTACGCTCAACACAATGGATGTTTTTAATACGAGAAAAATCAGAAGCATTAGCACAGGTAGCAACTTCTATACTGAAGGTCTTTCGCAGTTCCGCAGACGTCAGGTTAACCTCACGTTCAGCTATCGCATCAGGCAGTCTAAACCCACACCCAAACGGGAAGCAGAAGAGTAGTTCTTCAAACTCTATATCTTTAAGTCAATGTCTACCCTCAACCTGCCTGAAGTATGGCTAAGAGGCCCTTTACCCGGTATTCTCCCGGTGCTGCAACCTGTGGCTCATGCACTGTTGCAATCAAGAGAAGAATTGCGAGAGATGATGAAAGATTTTCCAGAAGATCTATTGTGGGAAAAACCGGGTGGCGTTGCTTCTGTGGGCTTTCACCTGCAACACCTGACAGGAGTTATTGATCGCCTCTTCACGTACGCCCATGGTAACCCGTTATCGCAACAGCAGCTTGCAGCGTTGAAAAGTGAAGGCACTCCAGATAGCACAATAACATGCGCTGATTTGGTGAGCAGGTTTTCGCTGCAGATAGATGAAGCTATCAAGCGATTGCAAGCTATCCCTGAAGAAAACCTGTTACAACACAGAGGGGTCGGACGAGCTCAGTTTCCGTCAACGGTGCTTGGCCTGGTATTTCATTGCGCAGAACACACTATGCGTCACCTTGGCCAATTGTTGGTTACCACCCGCATACTGACGGCCACCCAAAGCAATGCTTTCACCAGCGGATCATAGCTAGCAATCATCCATGTTGAATATCTTCTCACTTCACTATAGCTGGCGCACCAGATGAAGCTTTGATGTATTTTCGTTCCTCATTTTCATGTATGGCTTATCACCCCAACGACCAACGCTACGAATCGATTGAATACCGCAGGTGCGGAAAAAGTGGACTAAGACTCCCTGCTATTTCTCTGGGTCTTTGGCACAACTTCGGTGCTATTGACGATTATGAAAGGTGCAGAAACATCATACACACAGCTTTTGATAACGGCATTACACATTTCGATCTCGCCAACAACTATGGACCACCGCCAGGTGCAGCGGAAGAAACTTTTGGAAAGATCCTGAAACAGGATCTCATACCTTACAGAGACGAGTTAATTATTTCCTCTAAAGCAGGATGGCCTATGTGGCCAGGGCCCTATGGCGACTGGGGTTCTAAAAAATATCTGATCGCTTCCTTAGATCAAAGCCTGAAAAGGATGGGCATTGATTATGTAGATATCTTTTACCACCACCGCCCCGACCCTGAGACTCCGCTGGATGAAAGTATGATGGCATTGGATCAAATGGTGCGGCAAGGAAAAGCGCTTTATGTTGGTGTTTCCAGTTATAGTGCAGACGAAACAAGAAGAGCGTACGAGATGTTGCGAAGCTTGGGCACTCCGCTTTTGATTCATCAACCAAAATATTCAATGCTTGATCGATGGGTGGAGAATGGATTGTTAGATGTATTGGATGAAAATGGAATTGGCTGCATCACTTTCTCGTCACTGGCACAGGGTATTCTTACCAACAAATATCTCAATGGCATTCCGGAAGACTCCCGCGCTGCCAGCAATAGGGGCAATGGGGCTATTGAAAAATCCGGTCTCACTGAAGACGTGTTGACAAAAATTAAGAAACTGAACACGGTTGCAGAACATAGAGGACAGACTTTGGCTCAAACAGCTTTAGCTTGGATTTTAAGAGACCCACGAATTACTTCCATTATTATTGGTGCCAGTAAGCCAGAGCAGGTCACGGATTCAATACAATCCTTAAAAAACTATAAATTCAACAATGATGAACTAACAAGTATAGAAGCAATTTTGGCAGCTTAAATCAAGACAACTCTAATGAACCAATCCGCATTCAATATAAAAGGCATAAAGGAAAAATTCAGTGAACTGTACGGTGAAGAGCCGATCATCATTCGCTCACCAGGCAGGGTAAACATCATCGGCGAGCACACTGACTACAACGAAGGATTTGTATTACCGGCGGCCATCGACAAAGCCATTTACATTGCTATAAACAAGCGCACTGACGAAGAAATTCACTTGTATGCGCAGGATTATAAGCAGGCTTATACGTCATCTCTGAGCACAGTAGCGCCTACAGAAGAAGGCTGGCCCAACTACATATTGGGGGTGGTAGACCAGCTACAAAAGCGAGGATACCAACTTGGAGGATTTAATTTGGTTATTGATGGAGATGTTCCCTTAGGTGCAGGCTTATCCTCATCTGCTGCAGTGGAGTGCGCTACGGCGTATGCACTGAATCATATCTATAGTTTAGGTGCTGAAAAGTTGGAGCTTGTGAAAGCGGCACAACTGGCAGAGCACACGTTTGCAGGAGTACTCTGCGGCATCATGGATCAATTTGCGTCCATGTTCGGAAAAAAAGATCATGTGATCAAGCTTGATTGCCGAAGTCTTCATTACGAATATGTTCCTCTCGACTTAAAAGGGTATAGGATTCTCCTGTTAAATACCAACGTAAAACACTCGCTGGCATCATCAGAATATAATACGCGAAGAGAACAATGTGAGCAGGGTGTTGCATGGATAAAAAAACATTACCCGCACGTGAACAGTTTACGAGAGGCCACCATGCAAATGCTAAATGAACACGTGGCCGGCCGGGATCAAGTGATCTATAAGCGATGTAAGTATGTAGTGGAAGAAATTGAAAGACTTCTAACTGGTTGCGAAGATCTGAAAGCGGGAAATCTCAAGGCCTTGGGTGAAAAAATGTTCCGCACACATGAGGGCTTAAGTAAAGAATACGAAGTGAGCTGCAAAGAACTTGATTTCCTTGTACAAGAAGTGAAGGGTGAGGCTTCCGTGCTCGGTGCCCGGATGATGGGAGGCGGCTTTGGTGGCTGCACTATCAATCTGGTAAAGGAGGAACACATCGATGCACTGGTAGAAAAGATAAGCAAAGACTATAAAGCAGCGATGGACCTCGAGTTAAGTGCTTACGTTGCCCAAATTGAAGATGGCACCGCCTTGGTTTCTGCCAATTAGCTTTCTTATCAACTGGTAAATCTTAATAGAGTGTTGGATTGGTATACTTCCTCGGGTTGAAGTATTGTAGATGGAAAAGAAGCTCTGTTGGGTGAATCAGGAAAATGCTGTGTTTCGAGGCAAAAAGCGTTTCTTCTTTCATCTTTGCTACCGCCTTTAAGCGTATTCTCTCCTTTCATGAAGTTGCCTGTATAAAGTTGGATGCCAGGTTCTTCTGTAAACACTTCCATCACCACACTGGTTTTATCTCCCGTTGCGCTCGCAGCAAAGCTTAGTTTTTCTTCGGCCGTTTTATTCAGAACAAAATTGTGATCATAGCCGCTGCCATACTCCAGTTGCAGATAATCTTCGTTGATTCGTTCTCCAATCCGGAATGACTTTTTAAAATCGAAGGGGCTACCGCTGACTGGCTCCAGCACACCTGTTGGAACTGAATATTGATCTGTTGGCGTATAATAATCAGCATTTATTTGCAGCACATGGTTTTCTATTGTGCCGCTGCCTACTCCATTTAGATTGTAGTACGTATGATTTGTGAGATTAACTACCGTTGTCTTGTCCGTTGCAGCTTTGAATGAAATGGTTAGTTCATTATTCTCAGTGAGCGAATATGTCAACTCCACGTCCAGATTCCCCGGGTAGCCTTCTTCTCCATCAATAGATCTGTAACTAAGCAACAGGGAGCTGTCATCCAGCTGTTCCGCATCCCAAACCACTGCCTGAAAGCCTTTGATGCCTCCATGCAAATGATTGGGTCCGTTATTCACAGCAAGAACATACTCCTTCCCATCTAAAGAAAACCTCCCGTTTGCGATACGGTTAGCATACCGACCGACTGTTGCACCATAGTACGCTTCTTCGGGCGTGTCGAGGAAGGCTTGCAAGGTTCCCATTCCGACGACAACGTCAATGAGTTCACCACTTCTTGACGGCACCAGAAGGCTAATCAGCCGACCACCATAATTGGTTATGGCAGCTGCCATGCCGTGGGCGTTTTTCAAATAAAACAAGTCAGTACTTTTCCCATTTAAACTTTTCCGGAAATCATCTTGTTGAGGCAGTTGTGCTTGCGTAGTCATAACCTGTCATTTGTTCTATGGAAAGTTAGGAAATAAAGCTGCGCAAGGTTCATGTATCTATAAGCAGATATAGTCACCGTACCAGAAATTTTTATACGGTGTTCCTGCTTTCCCATTAGTTTTACAAGCCCAAAAACATCATCATGAAAAGCTTGTTTGTCGCAATCTCTGGTCTGTTTTTCCTTTCAACAAGTGCACAGCCACGCCTGGAAAAATTATGGGAAACCGATTCCACACTGGCCATTCCTGAATCCGTTTTACCGCAGCCAAAAAAAGGTGTTTTGTTTGTAGCACTGGTTGACGGAACTCCATGGGAAATGGATGGTAAAGGTGCCATTGCAAAGCTCGATCTAAATGGCAGCATCATCAATGCCAACTGGGCTAGTGGGTTGAACGCTCCAAAAGGAATGGGGATATACGGCAATAAGTTATATGTGGCCGATGTAAAGGATGTGGCTGTAATCAATCTCGCCTCAGGAAAAGTGGAAAGAAGAATTCCCGTTGCCGGAGCAGAAAAGCTTAATGATATTACTATAGATAGCAAAGGTGTGGTATACGTCTCTGACAGCCAGACTGGCATAGTACACTCAATAAGAAAAGGGAAAGTTCAAACCTATTTAACGGGATTCAAGGGCCTCAATGGCTTGAGAGCAGTAGGCTCCGAATTGTATGTAGCTACAGGTAAAGATGTGTACCGCACAGACAAAAACAAAAACCTCACCTCCATCGGCGTCATTGATCAGGGCGGTGACGGAATAGAGCCGATTGGCAATGGTGACTGGATTGGTTCTGCATGGGTTGGCTATATCTATTACATTCACGCCAATGGAAAAAGAGATTTGCTCCTTGACACTCACGAACAGAAGATCAATACAGCAGATATAGGTTACGATCCAATCAGGAAGATCGTGTATGTGCCTACATTCTTCAAGAAATCAGTTGTTGCATACCAGCTGAAGTAAGCAACGCAGCAAAACTATAATAGCTTATTATAGCGGCTTTCTACATACTGCTCCATCAAGGATAACAACCTGAATTGATTAGCAGCTCTCAACTTGTTTTGTTTTGGGTACGTTACCTGGTAGTAGATATTGCCATTGAGGAAATCAGTTAAAAACCGCATGCCTTGCATGTAGGTAATTATCAACCCTGATTGTGGAAGATGATTTACTTCACTTGAATTCAGGAAATGCTTGGTAGCCTCTTCATATCCTGAGATGACTGCATTGAAGAACTCGATACGAAACTCCAGCTTTTCTAAGTCAGGATCATCTTCAGAAATACTTGGAACCATAGAACGAAGCATATCGCCAACATCAGAAAAGAAAAATCCAGGCTGCGTAGTGTCCAAATCAATTATTGAGATCACTTGTTGAGAGCCCTGGCGGAACAAAATGTTGCTGATTTTACAGTCGTGGTGGAAAGTATGTAAAGGGTAATCCGGAGAGCGGCTTATGGAATTATAAAATTCCAGCAGATACTTTCTTTGATAAACATCTTCAATCAGGTCCCGAGCTTCACTTCTCCATTCATCGCTGGCATTCTTCAAAGCAGTTTCAAACTGTTGAAAGCGGAGACCAAGGTTGTGAAAACCTGGAAGGATCACATGTAAGTTAGAGGCCGGCAAGTTCGCCAGGTCGGCAGCAAATTTGCCAAAACACGAAGCAACTTCAAACGCTTGCTCTGCAGAAACGATCACCTCAGGTGAAAAGCTTTGATCCACAAATTCGAAGCACCGCCAGGAATCTACACCTCTCTGATAAAGCTGTTGAAAATCTATGGTTAGGATGATTGCTGGCGGACGAAAGCTCCTTTTACTCAACAGGTGATTCCGAACAATGGAATAATTCTCCTGAACAGCCTGTGGATTTTTAAAGATCTTGGAGTTGATTCTTTGAAGAAAATAATTCTCTTGGTTTTTGGAGACCTTAAAGCTGGCGTGAATTAATCCAGATTTCAGTATTGTCGTCGATGAGTTCTCCCGAAGGTCAAAAGCATCCAAAACATCGTCAGGTATCATGTCAATACTCGTCATGGAGTGCGAAGCTGTTCTTGCGTTTCATCCATTGACCACCTGTGAAGTCAGGAAAATCAACTGTTTCATTTCCTAACTCGATAGAACTTTCAGATAAAGGTGTGATAGCACTCCAGGCCGCAGCATCGTATACGTCCATTGGAGTAGCTATATTCCTCTTGACCGACTCAATAAATGCATGAAGCACGAAAAAATCCATACCGCCATGGCCCGCCTCTTCCGTGTTTTTGCTCCAGCGAGCCCAAAGTGGATGATCATATTTTTTTAACCACTCGTCTGCTCTTTCCCATTGATGTTCTTCCTTGCTTTTCCCTTCAATGTAAATGCTGTTATTGACGTCCATCCAGATTCCATTTGTACCCTGCACCCGAAAACCCAGAGAGTAGGGCCTGGGAAGATTTGTATCGTGTTGCAATAAAATCGTCTCTCCATTTGCGCAGCGAATGTTTGTGGTAACCACATCACCAAGTTTGAATTCCACCTGCGTGTTCGGATGATCTTTCCCACCTTTCTTTTTTACGTAGTTATTCAATCCTCTTGCTTTAGATGCAAACGAGTTGAGAGACACAAATCTGTTTCCGCGGTTAATATCAATCATCATTGCTAAGGGTCCAATACCATGAGTGGGATAGAGATCGCCGTTGCGGTGCACCGAGTGCTGAGTTCGCCAACGTGCTTCGGAAAAAGCCTTTTCACCAAACTCCGCACCGCTGTTGTACGGTGTCTTTCCATCATTGAACTTTACGCCTCTCAGGTCGTGTTGGTAGCCTCCCTGCAAGTGAATGATTTCACCAAATACATTCTGACGCACCATGTTGAGCACTGCCAGGACGTCTCTTCGGTAACACACATTTTCAAGCATCATCACATGCGCCTTGTACTGTTCTGCATGGTGCACTACAGCCCAATGATCTTCAAGCGTAATCCCCAAAACCACCTCGGTGCCGACATATTTTACTCCTGCAGTGATGGCATCTATTATCATGGGCTTGTGCCATTCCCAGGGGGTAGATATAACAACAGCATCTATATTCTTGTCCGCCAACAAACGCTGGTATGCATAACTGCTTCCTGTGTGAACTTTCGGCGTTGCCTTACCAAATTTCTTGAAAATACTTCCTGCCATCTGCAACATGGCTGGGTCAACATCCGCTATGGACACTACTTCAATGTCTTTCCGACGAAGAGCATTTTCAATGTGGTTTTGCCCTCTTAATCCAACACCAATAAACCCAAGCCTGACTTTGTTGTTCTCCATCTTTGCAATGGCCCTAGAGGCACCCACAAGGCTCAACCCGGCGGTGGTCAACGATACATCTTTAATGAAATGTCTTCGGTTCATTACCATCTTTTAAAATTGTCTGCGATGCGGTAATGGAAATCAATCGAACTCGGGCACAGACAAATTGCGGTTATAAATCACCGCGGTGAGCCATAGAAAGGTCGCGGAAGTCATTCATAAAGTTGCTGATGCATTTGTCGTAAGCTATCAACCGGCATCTTTAAAACTTCCCGATCGTAGGTCATCAATCCGTTTACTTCCACTTCAACATCTGTAGTCTGGGTGTATACAGCCGCAGACAAGCCTCTCTGAATTAATGGTTTCAATCGTTGCACAAACGATTGGTATTTGGAGAATAACTCCTGCCGATTTTTAAATGTTTGGTAGCCCCAATTATTCTTTTCTTGCCACGTGTGCCCTTCAAGTGGTAAGCCAAGGCCACCAAACTCTCCTAAAACCAGTACTTGCTGCTTTCCAAAAAGATCGGCGCGAGGCATTGCCGGTTCAGGATAGTTATGCAAATCAATGATATGCCCCACCGGTTCAAAGTTGCCGCCACTGGCGCTGTTCACCAGCCTGGATGGATCTTTCTTCATCGTCCAATTGACTATGTCCGC
>DASQNW010000107.1:0-2778 GCA_035644775.1 Chitinophagaceae bacterium
GTGTGAACTTGTGAGGACGAAAGTAATAGCCAGCTACGAATAATGCAAGCTTTTTTAGAAAAAACTTTAGGACGCATGCCCTGTTCTTATTTAAACAAAGCAGGGACTCAACGTAATAGAGGAATAAGAGCGATTGAGGTAACCCATTCTTCAAGGTGCATGGAACAAAAATTGCATAAATTCACTCGCCAACTTCCTTTGAAATAGTTTAAGCCTCCTATCCTTTCCTTCATCCTATTATTAAACCATTTCTATTCATGAAGAATCTAGGATAAAGCACTTGAATAACCTTAAACTATAATCTAATGAAGAAAGCTTTACTCTCACTGGCTCTTATGTCCAGCATCCTTCTTGTTCGTGCACAAATGGTGCTTCCTTTAAGTTACGATTTTGATGACGGTCAGGCCCCGGCAGGGTGGGAAACCTCCGCTCAGGTGATTGGGGTTGAGGCTTATTCTGCCATGATGGGCGGAAGTTGCCAGTCAAACGCAGGAGGGCTGTATATAAGTCCGAATGCAGGCAGCAGCGGCAACAACCGCACTGGATTCACTACACCGATGCTGGGATTCGTTTCGACCAGTGCAATTGTGAGAGTGGAATTCGACTTGTTTGCCTATAATCAAAACCAACTCACCTGTGCTAACCAGGTAATGACCTCCTGTAACGCAATGGTGAAAGTTTATGTTGTAAGCAGTGACTACAACGGTACTGGCATGCCGTCAGCGGGCCAGATATTAGGCCAAAGCCCCAATACTACTATCATGAATAACATGCGTGGGCAAGTTGATGCGCCAGTAACAGCCACTGTGGGTGCAAACACCACCTTTAAGCTAATGATAGATGCCAGTACCGCCGATTGTGATGCAAAAGGTGCCATTCGCTACGTTATAGACAATGTACGGTTCCTGATCACAGATCAGATAGTTACGCCAGTGACCATGAAATCGTTCACTGCCAAGCGCAACAACGGCGCGGTAGCCTTAAACTGGGTGACTGCCTCCGAGCAGGACAACAAAGGTTTCAATGTCCAAAGAAACATCGGTGGCGAATGGAAGACAATTGCTTTCGTGCCTTCTTCAGCAAACGGGGGTAATTCTTCCACAGATCTTTCTTATTCTTTCACCGATGCTAACAACGAAAGAGGCATTTCGCAATATCGTTTACAACAAGTGAATTTTGACGGCAAATTTAGCTATAGTGACATCCGTGCAATAAGAGGAGATGGAGTACTGGCTAAAATGATCATCTATCCAAACCCAAGCCCTACAGGAACCATCAACGTGGTGTTTGAAGATGGAAATGCCATTCGCGATGTGCTTGTGAATGATGCACAAGGCAGAGTAGTAAAACAGCATCGTGCAATAACAAACAACATCCTGGTGATTGAACACCTCACAAAAGGCTTCTATACCATTCGGGTGAGCAACCGCACTACAGGTGCGTCTGGAATAGAAAAAGTAGTTGTAAAATAACGACATTCATAAACAATCAAGAAAGAGGCTGTCCCATAAAGGGCAGCCTCTTTTCTTTTCCTACCTGATTAGCTGATCTACCAGGTGCATTGCTTTCATGAACTGTTCTCGTTGTGTGAGGTTTGTGTTGTCTAAAACAATTGCATTATCCGCCTTCTTCAAAGGACTTACTTCGCGATTCGAATCTATATAGTCGCGCATTTCAAGGTTAGTTTTTACCTCTTCTATGGTCACGTTTGGATTTTTTTCATAGAGCTCCTGAAACCTGCGCTCCACACGCACAGCGTTATCAGCCGTCATAAATATCTTCAGTTCCGCATCAGGAAAAACAACAGTACCAATATCTCTTCCATCCATAATAATTCCGCGGAATTTTCCCATCCGCTGCTGTTGTGCAACTGCATAGTCCCGCACCTGTTTTATGGCTGCTATCTCACTTACTTTTTCCGCAATCACCAGGTCGCGAATAACATACTCCACGTTTTCCTCGTTAAGGTAAATCTCAGACGACTCACTTTTTGGATTATAAATGAACTTAAGAGAAATATTCTTTAGTGCTTCTTTTACCTGGTGCGAGTCTGTCCAATCCACATGGTTCCGTAAAAAATACAAGGTGATGGCCCGATACATTGCGCCGCTGTCTACATAGATGTATCCAAGCTCCTTTGCCAGTTGTCGGGCGAGCGTACTTTTGCCACACGACGACCAACCGTCAATGGTTATAATGATCTTCTTGTTGTGATTCATGCCACAACAAAAATGGAAACAATAAACCAATCTGCAAAACCGCTAATTAAACAGGTTCTGTATGCTGAACTCAATGGAAGTTTTGAACACCACATCAAACAAAAAATCCCGCAGGCGGCGGGATTTTAAAAAACTTTTTTCCAGTTTATGCTTTTGACTCCTCTTCAATCTTCCTCAGGTCAAACTTCAACTTACCTTGTTCCTGGTCTAAACTCACTGTCACTATATCACCTGGTTTGATGTTCATGTTCAGGATTTCTTCAGCAAGCGGATCTTCAAGATATTTCTGAATAGCTCTGTGCAGCGGCCTTGCACCAAACTGTTGATCATACCCTTTATCTGCTATATACTCTTTGGCATCGGGGTTCAACTCCAAACTGAAACCTAGTGTATTAAGACGTTTCAACACACCTTTCATCAGGATGTCGATGATCTCAAAGATGTCGTCTTTAGAAAGTGAGTTAAAGATTACAACATCATCAATTCGATTTAAGAACTCCGGTGAGAAGGTGCGTTTCAAGGCTTTTTCTATCACTGCTTTATTCGCCTCATCGGCATT
>DASQNW010000108.1:0-1504 GCA_035644775.1 Chitinophagaceae bacterium
ACGGTGGAGGCCTCAACTTATTTGACCGTAAAACAGGAACATTTAAACACTTCACGAGTAATTCCCTTCAGAAGAATACCGTTTCGGGCAATCACGTACTGGCCATAACAGAGGATAGCCGACATAACCTGTGGGTGGGCACCTGGGGCAATGGCATTACTGTTCTTGACAGGAACAACAAAGTAGTACGTCACCTAAAGAATAAGAAGAACAACCCTAACAGTCTCAGTTGTGACAACATCTATCATATCACCGAGACACGTGACAAAAAAATTTGGATTGGTACCTTTTGCGATGGTGTAAACATTTATGACCCTGAGAGTGATAGCTTCACACATTTGAAGCCGCAGCAAGACGACAAAACAACATTAAGCGATCATTTGGTGTATTATATTCTTGAAGACCGCGGCGGTACCGTTTGGGTAGCAACAAGTAAGGGATTAAATAGATACGACGCAAAAACAAAAACCTTCAGAAGATATCTCTTTGATGAAAAGAAAAACAGCATCAGCGATAACTCGGTAATAGTGCTGCACGAAGACAAGCATGGTAATATCTGGGCTGGTACTTACGGAGGTTTAAATAAATACAATCCTAAGACAGACAGGTTTACCACCTATTCAACAAAAAACGGAATAGCGGGAAATGTCATTGCCAGCATACTTGAAGATGACCATGGAGTGTTGTGGTTAGGAACAAGCGAAGGAATTTCAAGGTTTGACCCGAACACACTAAAGGTGACGAACTTCTCAACGGCCGATGGCGTTCAGGGAGATGCGTTCAAGCCTCACGCTGCTTTGAAAGCTACTGACGGTGGCATGTACATGGGAGGCATCAATGGATTCAACTTTTTTTATCCGGATAAAATCAAGGAACCGTTTCACTCATCACCAGTATACATCACAAACTTTCAGATCTTCAATCAGCCGGTGGCACTGAGTACTCCTGAACAGGCTACTCCGTTGACCAAAGAGATTTCCTTGACCAAAGAAATCACGCTGTCGTACAAAGAGTCGGTCTTTTCGTTTGAGTTTGCTGCACTTGATTTCACCTACCAGCAGCAATTACAATATGCTTACATGTTAGAAGGATTTGACAAAGAATGGAACTATGTAGGAACTACTCGCTCTGCCACCTATACCAACCTTGATGCAGGGGAGTATATTTTTAAAGTGAGGGTGTCAAAGGACGGGAAGTGGAATACGCGGGAAGCTTCCCTAAAAATAATTATCACGCCACCTTTTTGGGAAACATGGTGGTTTATTAGCCTCGCAACAGTCATATTCTTTTTAATCATTTTTGTATTCTACAGAATCCGTGTACATGAAATAAATAAGCAGAAAGAGAAGCTGGAAAAGGAAGTTAAGGAAAGAACTACCGAGGTGATGCAACAAGCGAAGGAAATTGCTGTTCAGTCCCGCAACCTGAAGAAGTTGAACACTGATCTTCAGGAGCAATCGAAAGAGTTAAAGACCATCAACGATGCATTGTTCTCGCAGAGGGA
>DASQNW010000109.1:0-4931 GCA_035644775.1 Chitinophagaceae bacterium
AAATGGCGCCGGTTGCATCGGAGATTGATGGATGAACAGCAAAGCTTGGATGCGAGAAGTTCTTATAATACATCATGTATCCTTTAGCGAGGTTCTTATCTGTAACTGGAGGGCCATAGCTGGTGTGCTGCATGCCAAGTGGTTTAAAAATACAACGTTCCAGCGCTTGCGCATATGACATTGCCGTAACCCTTTCTATAATGTAGCCAAGCATTCTATAACCGGAATTGCTGTAGCGAAATTTGGTGCCAGGCTCAAATTCCAACGGCTTGTCTTTAAAAAAAGCCATCATCTGTTGTAAGTTGACTTCCTTACCCTGATCCATGGCCCGGAAAGTTTTGTCATCCGTGTAATTAGCTATACCTGATGTATGAGTGAGCAGGTTACGAATACTGATTTTGCCGCCATTTGGATAAGCTGGATCATACTTGGTTAACATATCGTCTAGAGAGAGTTTCCCCTCTTCTGATAATTTTAGAATTAATGCAGCGGTAAAAGGTTTGGTGAGGGATGCAATATTAAAAATCGTTTTAGTTGTGTTGGGTATCATGTGTTCTGTATTGCCATAACCATACGCCTTGTTCAAAAGCAGCTTGCCTCCTTTTGCTACTAGTACGCTACCTGTAAATTCTGCGTTATCGTGGTATTGGGCTATAAGACTGTCTATTCTTTTTATGTCTTCCTGGGCTGACAAAAAATGCGATATACCTAAGAGGACTATCACTGTCAAGTTTAATTTTTTCATTGTTTTGTGTTTGTGTATCAAAGGGACAAGCTTTGAAGTGCCTTAAAAAATGAAACCGACAGAGGCTTGTTTATATTCTACAAAGGAGTTGTAGCTGGCAACAAAGATCTATGGCTTAAGTCAGGAATCTTTCGTTGGCTGAATGATGCTCTCCGTAGAAACAAACCATTGGCTTGTCGGAAAGATTGGGAACCTTATTCCAAAAGGTTCAACTTAGACAGATGAACATAGAAGGGTTTATACAAAAAGTTTATGAACGAAGGCTGCTACGAATAATCCTGCATATTTTATTCTGGCTTTTATTGTCCCTTTTGCAGTGGTACCTTACTTCTATTTCATTCAATCAAACCAGGGCGTTACCCGGCTTCGCAGTAACATTAACGGTGTTGACCAGCACGCTTGGTACCATGCTCTTTTATTACCCTTTTGTGTACCTGGTGTTACCTAAGTTTATCGTCAAACGAAAATATATTTCAGCCAGCGCTTTAACCTTGTTATTGGTAGTCTTGTATGGTCTTTCAGACCTGTTTAAAGAAGAAGCTATCTTAAAACCATGTTCTGCCTGTATGGATGCTTTAGAGGCTTCAAATACCGGTTACTATACTTTTTTGCAGGCAGCTATACCGAACCGGCTTTTTGCAAAACTGGCCAGCATGGGAACAGTTATAGGATTATTGTTTTCTATTGCAGTGCCGCTAAGTATCAAATTAGGCATGCAGGCACTTCGCCAGCAGTTCCGTTCAATGCAACTGGCGAAAGAAAACCTTCAACTCGAATATAATTTTTTGCGCTCGCAGGTAAACCCGCATTTTTTATTCAACAGCTTAAATAACATCTATGGCCTTATCCTGAATGATGAAAAGAATAAATCCGCCGACCTCGTTGCACGGCTATCACAGTTCCTACGTTATACCCTGTACGAAAACGAAAACGATAAAATGCCAATGGAGAAAGAAGTACAATTGCTGAAAGATTATATAGATCTGGAGTCAATCCGTATGAACTACACTAAAGCAAGCTTGCACATCAGTACCGATAATTCGGTTTCTCACCTCCCTTCATTACTAATGATTCCTGTTGTAGAAAATGCTTTTAAATATTGTGCGGATAACCGCGAAGCCTATATTGTTATTCGTTTGCAGATCAAGGATAAAAAGATCCATTTTGAAGTAAAAAACACGGTAGACCCTGACCGCCAGTCGGCAGCGCCCGTAGGTGGAATAGGCTTAGCAAACTTCCGCAAACGGCTGCAACTTTATTATCCTCATTCGCACCATTATGCGGCAATGAATACAGAAGAGGAATTCACAGTTTCCATAAACATCGATTGCAATGAACGAGATTAAATGCATGATTGTGGATGATGAACCCATAGCAAGAAATATTTTGCAAAAACACATTGAGGCAACGCCGGGTTTTGTACTGGTAAAAAGTTGTATGAGCGCCAGTGAGGCCTACGAGGGCCTGCATCAGCACGTTGTAGACCTCGTCTTCCTTGATATACAAATGCCCGTCATAACAGGTATCGACTTTTTACGTTCCTTACGCAACCCGCCACTTGTTGTTTTCACAACCGCTTATCACCAGTACGCAGTGGAAGGTTTTGAGTTGAATTCCCTAGATTACCTGCTCAAGCCGATAACATATGATCGTTTTTACCAGGCGGCGCAAAAAGCTAAAGAAAGAATGGAAATGAGCACTGCAAAAAAAACGCCTGTACCACCTGATTATGTTTTTATTAAACACGATAGCAGGTTGGTAAAAATCAGCTATCACCAGATTCACCATATAGAGGCGGAGAAAGATTTTAGCACGGTATATTACGACGACAAAAAGATGCTTGCAGGTATGCACCTGAAAATGTTTGAGGCGATGTTGCCTGAAGAACAATTTTGCAGGGTACACCGTTCCTTTATCATCAATTTGTCCAGGATCACCTCCATTAATGGAAATACACTGGAGCTGGGTAAGAAGGAAATACCCATTGGAGCTAACTACAAAGAGGCGCTTATTAAAAAGCTTGGGATCACGTAACTAAAAAACATGGGTCAAATTTCGGTTCTTGTTTATTTTGCTTCCCCTGCAGCGATTTAGCCACCCATTATTCTTACCAGGTATGTTGCCCTCGCAGTCTGTCTTACATTGTTGAGGATCTCCCGTATTACCGACTGATGTCAGCTTTCTACGACTTGAATACTTTTTAAAGATACAAGCCATATTATAGGAGGCTAGCCGCTAACCACCACCCAAGCCTCAGGAGGATTTAAAGCGAATAATAGCAAAACCCTGTCGACCGTTGCGTTCATAAGGAACATACAGTTCCGCCGGCTGTATAAGCCTGGCATTTTGAAAATCAAGAACATTAGTAGAACGCCAAAAAATGAATCCATCGTTTACAAGCTGGCCTTTGTGATCCAATACAGTAGTACTGCCAAGTTTATGATCGTTGTTAGCTAAGGAGTTATACAAAAACACGATCTTATCTCCAGCCGGAACACAGGCATAAGACAGGCTGGAGTAAAAGGATTGAGTGTTTTGCTCCACATGAATGAAACCACTCCAGCATGTGTCCGTCGGCTGAAAAGGAAAATACTTAACGCTCAAATTACCGCGTTCGAATCTTTTATTTGCCTGCGATAAATCGATGTTGCGGGTGTACTCTTCTTTATTAAACTTCAACCTTCCAGCATGGGTGGTATAAGCCGCATATTCTTGCTCATCATCAAGCATTACCTGCTCACCCGAATAAGCAATGAAGTAACGCCGGCCGTATTCTTTCATATACATAAAGCCTTTACCTGGTATCTGAATGAAGGCCTCCTCAAACAAATATTGCCCCTGCCTTTTGTAATGATTAGGTACATTAAAGCGATACGAAGTATCAAAGTTTAAGCGGTCTTGTGAGAGGCTATACCGCATAATTCTTACCCTTTTATCGGAAGGGGAAAGATTTTCAAGTACACCGACAAAAGCATCTTTTCCTTCCTCTACTGACAAACTGCAGTATTCAATACCAGGACCTTGTGGCTGCCCTACATCCATTTGAACAAAGCTGCTGTCCTCCATTTTAAAATGGCAAAGAATAAAGCTGTTTTTAAGCCTTGCCGGGGCCACCATCAGCCAGTCGCCGCTGTTGGTTACTTTAACAGGACTTGCATCAGAAGACTCCAGTACGTGTTCTGTAAGCTCGTATTGAATAAAAGGCTGCAGCAGCTTCCCTTCTTTATGGACAGTTTCGTGCAATAGTATCCACTCCCTGGTATACACTCTCGCATACACGTTGCGTGTGACACCTTTCGTTTGCACAAAGGCTAGTATCAAAATTTTTGTCCGGTCAGGCGAGCGGGAAACAAGCAGGTCTTCCAGTGCCATTTCGCCGGGAAAATCTAAAAGATGTGCGTTCTTAACCTCGCCCCCGTCTTGCGAAAACCGGTTGACCACGACACTTGTTTTATTAAGCCCCTGCTTAAACATCAATTGGTCGAAACTGTATTTCTGCGGAATAAGATATTGTTTCACTACAGAATCAGAAAGGGAACTGTTGATTTCCTTTACCCGGTGTAATCGGTCGTCGTATACTTCAAAAGAACGGTCTTCCTTAAGCGGCCAGGTGTGGCCTCTCTTTTTGCTTTTGTAAAGCCAGTAAAAATTTCCTGCCTTACCAATTACTTGAAAGTTTGTATAGCTGTCATTGCCGATGGTGGACGAATATAAAATTGACTGTGCATCACCAATGCTATGCAAAAGAAGACACAGAAAAAAGCAGGCTATAGTTCGATTAAACTGCATTGGAGTAGCTTACCTTAAATTACAATTATTTAAAGTTGGTTGTTCACGGGACTGGTTTTTTATATTAACAATTTTCGGTGTAGTCTGTAAACCTAAAGCTCAACCATTACTCGCAAACTCATAACTCACAATTTCGGCGGACAGGATTTTCCGCGCTCCTTTACATATGCCTTTGTCTCAGCCACCAAATACAGCGCATGTTTACAGGCAGTCGGGAGAGCCTAAGATAAACTCAGGAATATCATTTTATCTTATCAAAGACATTCGGATAGCACAATCTTGTATTGCAGAGAGGTTGAGGCAAGAGATTTATATTGAATTTTGCAAGAAGAACAACCACAACAAAAATCTTCTCTGCAGAAGGCTAGAACAACAGACGCAATGCTCCACCAGATGG
>DASQNW010000110.1:0-1744 GCA_035644775.1 Chitinophagaceae bacterium
ATTTACAACAGCAGGAGCTCGAGTCAGTTTACACCAGCAGCCAAAGAGCGGTTTGTATTTAGCATGGGACGGATTTGGGATGAAGCCAAAAACGTGAGATTACTGGTAGATGCGGCAACCGGAATAAAGTATCCCATAAGAATCGCGGGTGAAAACCAGTTTCAAAACAACAGGGTAGATGCGGCACACAGTAACGTTACCTATCTGGGAAAACTAGCCTCAACAGAGGTTGCCGAACAGCTTTCAAAAGCATCTTTGTATGTGCTTCCTGCGAAGTACGAACCGTTTGGATTGTCTGTTCTTGAAGCTGCTCTCTCCGGTTGCACATTAGTGTTAGGCAAGATCGATTCCTTGCAAGAGCTTTGGGAAGGTTGTGCAGTTTTCGTAGATACTCATGATACTGATAACCTTGCCGCAACAGTTAATTACCTCATGAGAAATGATGCAGTGCGGTCCAGGTACGCTGAAAAGGCGCATGTCCGTGCACGTTATTTTTCGCCTGACAGGATGGCTGCTAACTATTTTGAAACCTATCAACAGCTGTTGCAGGAGCATGCACCTGTCATTGAGCAGCAAAACATATAAAATGAACATTGTACTCTTCTATCATTCGCTGTTATCAGACTGGAACCACGGCAATGCGCACTTTTTGCGTGGAATTGCAACCGAGTTGATAGTACGTGGCAATGAAGTCAGAATCTACGAGCCGGAGAATGGCTGGAGCTTGACTAATCTTAAGGAAGGATATGGAGAAGAGGTCGTAAATGAGTTTTTCGAATATTATCCGCAGCTTCAATCAAACTTCTATAATTCTGAAATTCTCGATCTAGATCAGGTGCTAGAGAATGCCGATTTGGTTATAGTTCATGAATGGAATGAACATGAACTTGTACGGCGAATCGGTGAAAAAAGAAGACGTTTCAGCTTCAAGCTGCTCTTCCACGATACACATCACAGGGCAGCAACGGAGCGCTCCTCAATGAGTGCTTATGACCTTTCCAACTACGATGGAGTGCTGGCATACGGTGATGTGATCAGGAACATCTATTTGGATCAAAAATGGGTGAAAAAAGCCTGGACCTGGCACGAAGCAGCAGACACGAGAATCTTTAAACCAGTAGCAAATGCCGCCGCTGAAGGAGACCTGGTGTGGATAGGAAACTGGGGTGATGATGAACGCACAAAGGAGCTGATCGAATTCATTATTGAACCGGTCAAAGAACTACAACTTAAGGCAAAGATTTACGGAGTTCGCTACCCTGATGACGCGAAGCAAGCTTTGGCGGAGGCGGGCATTGAATATGGTGGATGGCTTCCCAACTTTAAGGCGCCAGAGGTATTTGCCAAATACAAGTTTACTGTTCACGTTCCGAGAGGTCCCTATGTTCGTTCACTCCCTGGCATACCCACTATCCGCCCGTTTGAAGCACTTGCCTGTGGAGTTCCGTTAATTTCGTCACCCTGGTCTGATTCAGAGAACTTGTTTGCACCAGGCGATTTTGCATTTGCAAACAACAAACAGGAAATGAAGGAGCAGATGCAACGAATATTGTCTGATGAAAGTTATGGTGAAGCGTTAAGCAGGAGTGGGCTCGATACCATAAGGGAAAGACATACCTGCATGCATCGGGTAGATGAGTTATACAAAATTTTTGAAGAGTTAGGAGTGAAGAACATGTCTCAGCAAGCTATTGGTCTCTAAGCTTTAATCAACTGATGCATTTCCTATCAATAGTCGAAAACA
>DASQNW010000111.1:0-4574 GCA_035644775.1 Chitinophagaceae bacterium
TTTTTTTAACCACGTTGATTAGGAAGTTTATAAGGCCGATCCCTTTCGGAATGGTGTCTTTCATATGACTTAACTCCACGTGGCAATGCGCATTGATAAGACCTGGCGATAAAATTCCGGCGTGGTGCTGCACATCACCGCCTGCATCTTCTTGACTTGTGATAGCACAAATCACTCCCTCCTCATCAGTAACAATCACCGTGTTCGGAGGCAGAAATTCAAACCCGTTGAAAATGTATTCGGCAGAAAACTTCCTGAAAGCCATGCCCGTCTAAAATAGGACGATTAACGTTCTAATTAGTAGGGCAATGTTTAATTTAGCCACCCAATTTCAACTATGCTGGATAAATTAGAAGCTATCAGTGCCCGCTTCAATGACTTAGGTGTTGCGCTTACAAATCCTGAGATCATTGCTGATAATAAGAAATTCGGCCAATTAAGTAAAGAGTACCGCAGCCTTGAAAAGATCGTAAACGCATACGGCGATTATCGGAAAGTATTGGATGATGTTAGCTTCTACCGCGAAGCCCTGAACGGCAACGATGAAGAGTTAAGAGAACTTGCAAAGCTGGAGTTGCCCGACATAGAAGAGAAGAAGGAAAAAATGGAATCCGTGATCCGGCAAATGTTGATTCCGAAAGATCCGCAAGATGATAAAAATGCAATTCTGGAGATACGTGCCGGTACAGGCGGCGACGAAGCCAGTTTGTTTGCTGGCGATTTGTTGCGCATGTATTTGCGCTATTGTGAGCAGAAGGGCTGGAAGACAACTGTTTTAAGCGAAAATGAAGGCAGCGTTGGAGGCTACAAAGAAGTTCAGTTAGAGGTGATTGGTGAAGATGTGTATGGAACTCTAAAATTTGAAAGTGGTGTGCACAGGGTGCAGAGGGTGCCCGACACAGAAGCCAGCGGCAGAGTTCATACAAGTGCAGCTACCGTAGCAGTGATGCCGGAGGCAGAAGAAGTTGATTTTGAGCTGAAGGAAAGTGAGGTAAAGATGGAAACTGCCCGCAGCGGCGGCGCAGGAGGCCAGAACGTGAACAAAGTGGAAACAAAAGTGTTGCTAACCCACCTGCCCACTGGCACTGTGGTGATCTGCCAAACAGAACGCACACAACTTGGGAACCGCGAAAAAGCTATGCAGATGCTACGGACGAGGTTGTATGAAGAACAGGTGCGTAAACAGGAAGAAGAAATTGCCCGTCACCGGAAGAGCCTGGTAAGCACCGGCGACAGAAGCGCCAAAATTAGAACGTACAATTTTCCACAGGGTAGAATAACTGACCACCGGATTGGGTTGACACTCTATAATCTTCAAGATGTTTTGAATGGCCAAATACAGGAACTTATTGATGCGCTGCAGTTTGCGGAAAACGCAGAAAAGATGGCAAGACAAAATTAGAAATCTGCGGCGGATCGTTAACAGTTTTTTGGGGAAAGCCATACCCAGTGTTTCACCATCGACACGTACATTTGCAATAGCTCTTTAAGTAAAAACAATTACGGTTTTATATAGCGAAACAATTGCTTTCAACCTTATTTGCTTTTTAAGGTTTATTAACAAAGGCTGAAAAAGTATTGGCAGCATATTTGTATAATCTCTCTCAGTTCTCTTATAAAGCAGTCAATTTTCTCATAAGCAGTTAGTTTTGGTTGCGACCCCTGTTTCTACAGGGGTTTATTTTTTTTATACCATACCCATAAGCCTGCAAGAGCCCCAACACTATCCGCCAGCAAATCATCCCACGCAAATGTTCTGTTTTGAACTAAACGGTCCTGGCAAACCTCGATTAAAAAGCCATATAGAACAGAGCTCCCAAACAGTAACCAGTAGCCGTTCTTCTGAGTAAGCGAGAGTGTCCAGCTGCACAATAACAGCAGCGTAAAAAACAGCCCAATGTGAACCCACTTGTCGAAGCCCAGCTCGTACAACCAATTTTTCGATGGAAAGGCTTGCTTAGGTAGAAGGAAGAGGTAAGTCATGAATAAAAACCAGAGTACCGTCAAAACAATTTTCAATGGTTTCTTCATCCAGATGAATGTCAAAAGTATGTTAGGCTACCAGGCTCTGGTACGCTTCTGCCGACATCAATTGTTCGGCGGCAGCAGAGTCTTCCAGCTTTAATTTTATCATCCAACCTTCCCCATAGGGATCGCTGTTTACCAATTCAGGTTCCGAGTTCAACTTTGGATTTACTTCAGTTATTGTTCCCGAAAGTGGAAGGAAAAGATCACTAACAGTTTTCACGGCTTCAACTGTCCCAAACACACTCCCGGTTTCAAGCTTTTTACCGACAGTTTCTATTTCAACATAAACTATGTCCCCGAGTTCACCTTGAGCAAAATCTGTTATCCCAACAATAGCTTCATCACCTTCAATGCGAACCCATTCATGATCTTTTGTATAACGTAGATTATCGGGAAAATTCATACGGGAAATTTAAGCTGCAATAATAACCAGAGAAATCAGGATGACAAAAATGCAAATCTTAAGATCGTAGGCTGCGGCGAGATCTACTATCCATCAGTGTGTATATCATCTGCAGCGAATTGATGGCTTTGAAAATAGAGGAGAATATGATCTTTCAAGAAGCTTTCCTGCTCGTGTGGCAGCATGTTGGGCATTGCTTTCAATTGTTTAAAATGAGGCCAGCCATCTTCATCTACGTGATCGAGTTCGTAATATCCGCTCGCTGACATAATCGTGCAGACAGCAATATGCATTAGGTCCTGCTTTTGTTCTTTTGAAAATTTTTTCTTGATTTCTCCCAACTCCTGGATTCCGATCAAAAACAAAATGGTTTCTACATCCGGCTTTTTTCCAAAACGCTCCATCATCTGCTGCTCCAGCTGAAACCACCGGATTTGAAGATCATCGTTACGCAACATTGTTCAAAGGTAACATATTGACGATGCGCAAACATTTCTGCTCCGCGTAAACAACCGCGCTTTCGTTTCTAAAGCTTTCATCATTTTATCTTTGCTGAAATTTTTTTGATGCTGCAGATAAACATGATCAGGCAGAATAAAGAGGAAGTAAAAGAAAGACTTGCCAGGAAAAACTTTGCTGATTTGCACCTCGTTGATGAGATCGTTGCACTTGATGAAGAAAGACGTAGGCTCACGTTTGAGTTTGACGAAATAAAGTCGAAGATTAACGCGGCGTCTAAAGAAATAGGACAGCTGATGAGCACAGGCAAGAGAGATGTTGCAGATGACAGAAGAAAACAAGTAGAAGAGTGGAAGCAGCAGCTGGGTCCTGTGCAGTATCAATTAAATGAAAAAGAAAATCAGCTTCACGCAACTCTTTTACGTTTGCCCAATTTGCCTGCTGGAGAAGTACCTGAAGGAAAAACGCCGGAAGATAATCAGGTGCTGCGCACCGGCGGATCAATGCCACAGTTCACCTTCAAACCATTGCCTCATTGGGAGCTTGCAAAAAAATACGACCTCATAGATTTCGAACTCGGAAATAAGATCACCGGGAGTGGCTTTCCTGTTTATAAAAATAGGGGCGCAAGGCTGCAGCGTGCTATGGTGCACTATTTTCTGGAATATAATACTGCAGCCGGCTACACAGAATACATGCCCCCGCACGTTGTAAATGAAGAAAGCGCATTTGGAACAGGTCAATTGCCTGATAAGGAGGGGCAGATGTATTATGTATCAGAAGATAAATTATACATGATACCCACTGCCGAAGTGCCGGTGACGAATATCTATCGAAACACAATATTGAAAGACGCAGATCTTCCGGTGAAGATGACAGCTTACACGCCTTGCTTTCGGAGAGAAGCAGGCAGCTACGGCAAAGACGTTCGTGGTTTAAACCGATTACACCAGTTTGATAAAGTAGAAATTGTGCAATTGGTACAGCCGGAAGGGAGCTACGAAGCTTTTAGTGAAATGGTGCAACACGTAGAGAAGCTGGTGCAATCGCTAGGTTTGCATTATCGCATCCTTCGCTTATGTGGAGGCGACATGGGCTTTGCCTCTGCACTCACCTACGATTTCGAAGTGTATAGTGCTGCACAGGAAAAATGGTTGGAGGTAAGTTCTGTATCCAATTTTGAAACGTTTCAAACAAACAGGATGAAGATCCGGTACAAAGATGTGGCAGGTAAAACCAATCTTGTGCACTCACTCAATGGCAGTTCACTTGCGTTGCCACGTATTTTGGCCTGCTTACTGGAGAATTATCAAACGGCAAACGGCATTTTACTGCCGCCTGTTCTACAATCCTTTTTTGGAAGCGAAATGATCTGATGCAAGATTTTAAAGGCATATATAGCGTTGGCGAAGATGAGCAGCAGGCTGAGATTGCCTTTGCGAAGCGAAAACTCATTATCACGTTGCCGGATCATAGGCAGGTATTCTGGTATTATGAGAACATCCAGCGTCAGGATCTTTATCGCTTTAGTTATACAGGTTATCCGCAGCAGCTCGTTCACGTTAGTTCAAGTTTAGTGGGAGATCAAATTGAATCTGCTATTCAACGAAGCAAACATCGCCTTAATGTGGGTAAAATTGCTCCATTGGCTAAAGTGCTGCTTATTTTTATTTCTATAGTTGTG
>DASQNW010000112.1:0-6102 GCA_035644775.1 Chitinophagaceae bacterium
TAACTAGGTGGTCAATAAATCGCAGAACGTGAGTTAAACAGTAAATCTGCTGGCTTGCGCACAATTTTATTGATCTGCCACCAGGATTATATCAGCCATCGTGTTCTATCCGCATCGGACGGACAATTCAGGTATCGCCAACATTTTACCTCATTTGCTCGTAGGAACCGATTTTCTTGCGGGAAACGGCTGCATTAGCGTCCCTGCTGCTGTAGCGGCCACGAAGCTACTAATGACTTTATTTTGGAAATTACAGGAGCAAATCCTTTAATGTTCCCAGCACTGCGACAGCTGTAAAAAACAGGTTTCTAAGCACCACGGCCGAGACGGAGATTCACCTCTTGCACTATGGCGTCGATAGGGATTTTCTTCATGCATTTGAAGTGTCCTTGCGGGCACCTGTGCCTGCCAATTTTGGTGCACGGCCTGCACCAAAGCTTATGCACCTGTACATCGCTGTACGGTGCTGATACTTGCCGAGATAAGAAATTAATCCCGTAGTAAGGATACATTCCCAATGAGGGGGTTGTACTCCCCCATACTGCTATCACCTGCTTCTTTAAAGCAGCGGCTATATGCATGAGCCCTGTGTCATGTGCAATGATCAACTTTGCCTTTCTTACCAGATCTGCACTCTCATTGAGCGAAAATTTGCCGCAGGCATTATAAACTTTCACCGGATCAACTTTGCTGACCTCCTGCCCTACCGCAGCGTCTTCTGGTCCACCCAGTAAAATTATTGGATGCGCTATTTTAGCACAGAGCTCCTGCAGCTTATATACAGGTAATTTTTTTGTGTAAAAAGAAGCACCGATCACCAATCCTATATACCCCGCGTGGTGGGCTGCCGGAATATCTTTGAGTGCTACTTCGTCGGTGCTTGCTATAAAATATTCCATACCAGCACCGTCGTTAACTACACCAAAAGGTTCTACGGTGTGCAGGTAACGGTCAATGATATGTCCCCCCCTGGGCATGACGTTCCACTTCAGTTTCGTAAAAACCAACTTTCTGAAGTTTAGCTTATTGAAGGAAAATGCAGGCAACTTAAGCGCCTGCTTTACCCGCAGTGTGCGGATGTTGTTGTGCAGGTCTATAATGTAATCGAACTTCTCTGTCTTCAATGCTTTTATCATGGGCTCCCACTCATTGTTCAGCACGTGAATTTTGTCAATGTGTGGGTTGTTCACTATAACTGATTCGAACTGCTGTTTTACCAGGTAGTGAAGCTCCACGTTTGGCAATTGGGTTTTTACACACCGCACTACTGGTGTAGTAAGTACAATATCGCCTATCGAGGAAAACCGGATGATTAAAAGCTTCATAATCGGATGTCTAAAGAGAAGACCTCACACTGCTTAATGTTCTACATAGTTCAGGTCCTTGCCAAAGGTTTCTTCTGCTTTGATTGCAGCAATAATAGCAATGAACATTACTACGCATCCGGTGATCAAACCTGCACTGGCATAGTCCATCGAGGAGCGTAGCCACTTAAACAGCAAGATGATCAATGGCAAAGAACCCCTAACCACGTTCGGAATAGTAGTAGCTGCAGTAGCCCTTACGTTGGTACCAAACTGTTCCGCTGCCATAGTAACAAATATGGCCCAAAAGCCTGTGGCAAAGCCCAGACCTGCACATATCCAATACATCTGGTCGCTAGTTCCCCCTTCCTGTGCAAAATATAAAGCGATAAAAAGTAAGGTCAGTGCGTAAAAAATATATAGTGCTTTCTTCCGGCTCTTCAGCCATTGACTAACAAAACCGACTGAAATGTCGCCCAAAGAAATACCGGCATAGGCAAACATAATAGCTTTTCCGGGAGACACTCCTTCGATATCGAAGTGCGACCCGAACTGGTCAGAAAAAGTTACGAGCACGCCAATGACGTACCAGGTAGGTAAGCCAATGAGAATGCTGATCACATATTTTTTTAGCCGTGCACCGTTATTGAAAAACATCAGGAAATTTCCTCGTTGAACATCCATCTTTTTCACCTGGTGAAACATTCCTGACTCGAATACAGAGATTCGCAGCAACAGGAGCAACAGGCCCAACCCACCTCCGATATAATAGCATACCCTCCAATCGAAAACTTGTGAAATAAAATAGGCAACGACTGCCCCGGTGAGGCCAATACCCGCGACCAGAGAAGTGCCAATCCCTCTTTTCTCTTTTGAAAGAAGCTCTGATACGAGCGTGATGCCGGCACCTAATTCACCAGCGAGGCCTACTCCTGCAATAAACCGCACTACTGAATATTGCGTAGTATTAGTTACCATCCCGTTAGCGATATTGGCCAGCGAGTATAAAACGATAGAACCAAATAACACGCTCAGTCTGCCTCTTTTATCACCCATTATACCCCAGATGATGCCTCCGATCAGCAAACCATACATCTGAATAGATATGATGTCCTCACCAACGGTAGCGAGCTGCTGACCAGATAAACCAAGATCCTGTAAGCTTTGCTTTCTTACAATTCCAAACAACAACAAATCGTAGATATCAACAAAATAACCCAATGCACCCACGACAACCGGGATAGAAAAGATACCGTAGCTACGATTGTTTGTCATTTCCTAATTCTTGTACAGGAACTATTTTCTTTTTTGCAAAAAATAATTTGTAAAGCACCGGTAACGTAGTTACTAAAATGATCCCGATGGTGATTGCCTCAATATGATCTTTGAGACTAAAAGCAAAGCGGTTTTTTACCCACTCTTCAAGAAAGTACCCGCCCAGCATCATGCTGCTAACCCACACGATGCTGCCAAATACATTATAAAAGATGAAAGTGGGCCTATGCATTCTTACAACGCCGGCAACAATAGGCGCAAACGTTCGGATAATGGGAAGAAATTTTGCAAGAAAGATGGTTGCCTTGCCATACTGGTTGTAAAAGTCGGTAGCCCGTAACAGATGTTTTCGCCTGAAAAGCCAGGTTTCTTTCCTTTCGTACAAAAGGGGCCCCGTTTTACGGCCAAACCAATAACCTACCAGGTTGCCTAATACCGACGCAACAATTACAAGTACAATAATTGCTGAATAGTGAAAGCCGAAGAATTCCGCAGCAAGCCGCTCCAAGAAAATACCTGCCGCAAACAATAGTGAGTCGCCCGGCAGAAAAAACCCGACAAACAAACCTGTTTCTGCAAAAACTACCAATAGCAGGAAGTAGAGGCCGCCATTGGTGATAATCCATTCAATAAACTGCTGAATAAATCCTCCCTGCAATAATGTTATCTCCAGAAAATTAGTCATGAATCAAGGAAACTTGTTTAAAAATTAGCCTCTACCAGCCTCGAGCTTCCCGAGGCCTTTTGCAATGATGGTAGCAACCGTACAATCGCTGGTTACATTAACGGTTGTGCGCAACATATCCAGTGGCCTGTCAACAGCAAATATAAGTGCAAGACCCGCTTCCGGAATACCAGCTTGTGTCAACACAATAATCAGCATTACCATGCCTGCCCCTGGCACCGCTGCTGAACCGATGGATGCTAAAGTGGCGGTTGCAATAATACCAAGTTGAGCTGCAAGGTTAAGATCCATACCAAAGGCTTGTGCAATAAAGATTGCTGCAACAGCCTGGTACAAACTAGTTCCATCCATATTTATGGTGGCACCAATAGGCAATACAAAGCTGGTTACCTCATTGTCTACTCCCACATTTTTTTCGGTGACTTCCATCGTTACCGGTAAAGTGGCCGCACTGGAGCTGGTAGAAAATGCTAGAAGTTGAGCAGGAGAAATCTGCTTTAAAAATTTGATTGGGTTTCTTCTTGTGAAGAGGTAAATCAGCGAGGGGTAAAACACAAAGAGCAAGAATAAGAGTCCAAATACCACCGTAAGTGCATAAATGCCTAGTGCCTGAAACAACTCTGCACTCGGTGATTCAGCAACAAGTGCAGATATCAACGCGAAAACTCCAAATGGAGCTGCAAGCATTATTATATCAATCATCTTAAGAATGACATCATTTGCGTTGTCGAAAAACTGCTTGAATGCTCTTGTGTTTTCTTCCGGAAGCATGATCATGGCAATGCCAACAAACAATGCAAAGAAAATTACCTGCAGCATTCTTGAATTAGAAGTGGTTGCACTGAAAATATTATCCGGTACCATATCTTCTACAAACTTTAAAGGACCGGTAGAAATATTCTTCTTTGCTTCCTCTTGCTGTACCTCCACGTTCTTGCCATAGGTGGCTAACATCTCAGTTCTGGTTTGCTCACTTATTGCCTTTCCTGGTTTAATGATGTTTGCAACAATCAACCCCAGCGAAACTGCTGCAACAGTGGTGAACAGATAAAATACAATGGTTCTAAAACCCATCTTCGACAGCTTAGAAACATCTTTGAGATCTGATATGCCTTTAATGAGCGAAGCAAGTATGAGCGGAACAGCAATGAGTTTTAAAAGATTAATGAAGATGTTGCCAAAAGGCTTTACCCAATATTTAATAAACTGCACACCATTGAGTTGCAGCATAAGTAATGCAAACAATACGCCTGCAACCATCCCTATTATGATGCGCCAGTACAGCGGTAACTTCCTCATTCAGCAACAAATAAGAGCCAAAGCATTAATGCCGGAATATAGAACAAATTTTTTAGTATCGTTTCCCGGTGAAGAGGTGAATAAACGCAAAGAGGTAGGTTTGACAATTATTAATTATTTTCCAAGCCTCATTAAAGCTTTTCATGATTTACTCATCGAAAAAACTTTCAAAATTTCGCTTCACCTTGTACTTACCAACATTCACTGCATAATATGAGAAAGAACTTTTGTTTCAAACGCCTGGTCAACTTTTTATTTTTAGCTGTCATGCTTCCGGGCCTTGCTGTTGCGCAGCAGTCTGACGCACCACCAAAAGGTTTTGATGAAACCATCAACAGCTGGTTCGCTCCTATTGCCGACAAGTGGGAACAGATTGTATTTTTCACCATTCGATTGTCAGAGAAAGTTGAAGTTCCATTTGTGGTGGTGCTGCTTGTTGCAGGAGCCTTATTCTTTACACTGTACTTCTCCTTTGTCAACATCCGCAAATTCGGATTGGCCGTAAGAGTTGTACGAGGTAAATATGATTACCTCGATAAAAACGCCGAGCATGTGGCGCCACCGGATTTAAACACCTCGAGCTCTGGTGACATTGTTGATACAATAAAAGATGAATCACATCACGGTGAAGTGAACCACTTCCAGGCACTGGCTACGGCCGTATCAGGCACGGTGGGGCTCGGCAACATTGCAGGCGTTGCAGTAGCTGTGGCAGTGGGTGGCCCCGGTGCTACTTTCTGGATGATTGTGTGCGGTCTATTGGGCATGTCGACAAAGTTCGTGGAATGCACACTTGCAGTTAGCTATCGGGAAATAGATAATAAGGGTATTGTATACGGAGGCCCGATGTATTATTTGAGCAAAGGTGTAGGGGCTTCAAAGGTCGGGTTCTTAGGAAAACCCCTGGCCGTAATTTTTGCTTTACTGTGTATTGGCGGTTCATTTGGCGGAGGGAATGCCTTTCAATCGAACCAGGCAGCTGCACAAATTATTAGCATCACAGGACTGGAAGGTGGTTCTTCAGGATTTATAGTAGGATTCATCATGGCCCTGCTGGTAGGAGTAGTGATCATTGGCGGCATCAAAAGAATTGCGACTGTAACAGAGAAGATCGTTCCTATAATGGCGGGCATTTACATACTTGCTTCCTTAGTGATCATCTTTGCACACTTCTCACTTATCGATGATGCTTTTGGTCTCATCTTCAGAGAAGCATTTACACCCTCTGCCGGGGTGGGTGGAATGGTGGGAGTGCTGATTACAGGCTTTAGACGGGCAGTATTTTCCAATGAAGCCGGGGCCGGTTCTGCAGCTATTGCTCACTCCGCTGTACGAACAAGATATGCTGCTTCGGAAGGCATTGTTTCTCTACTTGAGCCGTTTATCGATACAGTTGTGATATGTACCATGACCGCTTTGGTGATTGTTCTATACAACATGAAAGGCGCGTTTGCGTACGGCACGCCTGGCAATTTGGGAGGTGTTGACTTAACGTCTGCCGCATACAACGATGTGATCCCTCATTTCTCTTATGTTTTG
>DASQNW010000113.1:0-7984 GCA_035644775.1 Chitinophagaceae bacterium
AGGTAAAATGTTGGCGATACCTGCGATTATTGACCACCTAGTTACCATCACACATGGAAGCAGAAGAACATCTGAAGAGGGTATGCCTCCGTCTTATTGCTGTTTGCCTAAACGCTAATATAAGCGGCTTATAAGAGGAAAATACAAGCTGCTACAATCGCCGCCAGGATAACGATCACCAATAAGCTGTCTTTGATTGCTTCGCCTTGAAATAGAGAGTTCATCTTTTTCATACACAGAGATTTGAGTTTTGTTGACAATAGGGCCGTTCAACGTTTACCGGATTTAGCTAACTCTGCGTCTTCTACAGGATAAGTTGCACTAATTTATACAATAGTTAAGACGTTTGCAATAGCTTCAGCCTGCAATTTCGCTTAAATATAACCACCGCCATTCTTTTTCTTCTAATTCTTTGGATATCATGTTGATACGAGCGGTTAATTTTTCAATTTCCGAATATGGCAGCTCTCCGTTCAATTTGGAATAGATTTCCTGCTTTTCCTTTTCAAGGGCAGCTATACCCTTCTCCAGCAGTTCAAATTCTCTTTGCTCCTTATAACTAAGCTTCTTTTTACCTGTTGCCACCGGCGCTTCGTCTTTATTTTTCGGTTTTTCCTCCTTTGTTTGCGGCTCTTTTGCCACTTCGCGGTACTGCGAATAATTGCCGGGGAAGTCTCTGATGATCCCGTCGCCTTCAAACACAAAAAGATGATCGACCAGCCTGTCCATAAAATACCTGTCGTGACTCACAATAAGGAGGCAGCCGGCAAAGTCAACCAGAAAGTTTTCAAGCACTGACAAGGTGGGCAGATCAAGATCGTTCGTGGGTTCATCTAATATCAAAAAGTTGGGATTGCGAAACAACACCGTGAGCAGGTGCAACCTTCTTTTTTCTCCTCCGCTAAGCTTGCTTATATAGGTATACTGCTGTTCGGGTAGAAAAAGAAATAAAGTGAGGAACTGCGATGCACTTAAGTAAGCGCCATTGGCTAAGGGAAAATGCTCCGCGATGTTTTTCACGTATTCTATTACGCGGAGGTCTTCCTTAATTTCAAGGCCACCCTGCGAATAGTTGCCAAACACCACCGTGTCACCGATGTTTACTTTGCCGCTATCGGGCTGCTCAAGACCCTGGAGAATATTCAGGAAAGTTGATTTTCCGGCGCCGTTCTTTCCAATGATGCCGATCTTTTCTCCTTTTTTGAATGTGTAGTCGAAGCTTTTTAAAATCTTTTTGTCACCGTATGCCTTGTATAGTTTCTTTAGTTCAGCAATTTTACCACCTAAGCGGTTGATTTTGGATTGCAGCTCCATTGCTTGTGCCTGCACCTGCTGATTGGCTTTTTGCTCCACCTCATAAAAAGCATCTATCCGGCTCTTAGATTTGGTGGTACGTGCTTTGGGCTGCCGTCGCATCCACTCCAGTTCTTTTCTATATGTATTCCGTGCTTTTTCAATGCTGGCCAGCTCGCTTTCTTCTCTGGCTGCCTTTTTTTCCAGGTAGTTGCCATAGTCGCCGTGGTAGGTGTGTAGTTCGCTCCTGTCCAATTCCCAAATTTCATTACTCACCGCATCCAAAAAGTACCTGTCGTGGGTCACCAACAAAAGCGTTACTTTTTCTTTGCTTAAATAATGCTCCAGCCACTCCACCATCTCTACATCGAGGTGATTGGTTGGCTCGTCCATAATTAGCAGCACATGTTTATGTTCAAAGCCGATGTCTATTAGCGTTTTGGCCAGCGCAACCCGCTTTCTTTGACCACCACTCAAGGTGTTTGCTGTTTGATGCAGGTGATGGATATTCAACTTTCCCAAGATCTGTTTCACTCTTGATTCAAACTCCCATGCTCCTGCCTCGTCCATCTGCGACAGGCAACTATTGATCTCGTCTTCATTTCCAGCATCTACTGCTGCCTCATATCTTTTTATGGTATTTATTACCGGGTGTGAGTGGTGGAAAATATTGTCAAGGACTGTGAGTTCCTCATGTAGAACAGGCTCCTGCTCAAAGTATGCAAGCTCCACATCTTTATGAATCCAAAGCTTGCCTTCATCAACGGTTTCCCGGCCTGCAATAATCTTTAGTAAAGTAGACTTCCCAGCGCCGTTCCGCGCCACAAGGGCTATTTTGTCGCCTTCTGATATGTGAAATGAAATATTGCTAAAGAGTGGTTTTATGCCATAAGACTTCGATAAGCCTTCCGCCGACACATAATGCATGCTGCAAACATACGATGAAGCAGATGCATGTGGGAAGTTGTAGATCTTTCAATAAGCACTACCACCAGATCAGGAACGGAGTTGCCCTGCTGATATAAAAAAGGCTGCGAATGCAGCCTTATAAGTTAACTACGATCTTTGTCAAGGCCCCTGAGCCACTGAATAACCTCGTCTCGTGTTTTACCGAGTTTACTCTGCAAACGGCCATATAACTCTTCGTCTTTGCCTTCTTCGTGGCGCAGATCATCATCGGTAAAATCGCCGTGTGCTTGTTTTACCTTTCCCTTCAGCTCATGCCATCTGCCTTTTAGTTCTAAACTGTCCATAGCATTTTTTCAATTGTATATTAAAATACTATGCCACTTCGTTGTTTGAAGGAGGCAACATGATCCTAATACAGCGCGGCAGTACTGAAGCAGACACAGAGGAGGTGCGGTTACGGTATTCGCCATCTACCTGGAAGTAGGTGCTCCGTAGCGTCTTGATCTCGGCTTTCCTGGTGGAGAAGATCTCCACTTTTTCTGGATGAAACGCTTTATGGGTGATGAGCATGTTTAGTAATCCCCAGAAGTTCAACCGCCTCACTACCACTATTTCAAATTTGCCATCATCCAACTCGCCTTCGGGGTTTATCGTAGCTCCTGTGCCATACTGCCGTGCATTGGCCAATACCACCATATAAGCTTTTCTATAAAACGTGCCTTCATCAGTTACTATAGTGGCATACATCTTTTGCTTAAACCGCAGCATCTTGACTACACCTTTCATATAACCCCACATGCCTCTCTTTTCCGAATCCTCAAAATACTTGACGAGCATAGCGTTCAGGCCAATATCGCTAAGGTGAAGGCACATTTCTTTGTCATTTACTTCAATCGCATCAATGCTCTTTTCTTCCCCATTCAGCACCACATTTAGTGCTTCATTCTTAGTAGCAGGAATGCCCAGCTCCTTTGCCATTCCATTGGCTGACCCTGCTGGTAAAATTCCTAGAGCGATGGAGGTGTTGCGTGTAAGCTCTGCCACCATCTTAACAGTGCCATCGCCCCCCACTGCAATTACTTTGTGCGGTTGAATACGTTCTATGTAAAGCTGCACAGAAGTAGTGTCGCTTTGCCCGGTCAGAAGGTAGAACTCAATCGAATGGGGTTGGTCCTTAAAATATTCTCTGATCGACACTTCCCAATCGGTTTTCTCTTTTCCACCAGATACAGGATTAATCACAAACAACAGCTTCTGAGGTTCATCTTTCTGCATACTTATTGTATTATCTATTGGATGGAAGTCACATACCAACCGGCGCTGCCTCAAAAAACATGGAAAAATCACGTGATGCAGTGGCTGCGGCTGACGAGTGAAACTACAATAAAAGTATACCACAGTTACGGGCATTCAGGCCAAATGAACCTTTATGGACACGTTTTTAAATCAGGTCCATTGCCCAGAACACGGTACTCAAAAAGCGTTCTCAGCAATACTCTTGCCTTGCTTCGTCTGTTTATGGTTAAGCCCTATGCAAAGGCAAAGCTTCAGATGGAATGGGAAGGACAAACCTACCATACAGAGTCTGACAAGGACGGTTTTTTCCGTTTTGAATGGAAAGATGATCCACCTGTACCTCAGGGCTGGCACAAGGTAACGGTGAGGATGCTGACCGAAAATGGACAAGAGCTTACCCGTGCCTCAGGCTCAGTCTATATTCCCTATCCAACGCAGTATGGTTTTATTTCTGATATCGACGATACATTTTTGATCTCGCATTCTTCTAACCTGCGCAAGCGTTTGTTCGTTTTATTCACACAAAACGCCCGGAGTCGCCAACCCTTTGAAGGATCGGTAAAGCATTATCAGCTACTTGCACAGGGTAATACCACTCCGGATGCTCCAAACCCATTCTTTTATGTGAGCAGCAGTGAGTGGAACTTGTACGATTATATTCTGGAGTTCACCAGGGTTAATAAAATGCCTGAGGGCGTTTTCCTGTTGAACGTGCTGAAACAGATACAGCATATTTTTAAAACAGGGCAAAATAATCACCACACGAAGTTTATGCGCATCGTGCGTATTCTTGAAGCATATCCCAATCAGCGCTTTGTGCTGCTGGGGGATAGTTCTCAGCAAGACCCGTATATCTATGCCTCTATAGTGGAACATTTTCCAAAACGCATACATGCAGTATACATCCGCGATATCTATGAAAAGAACAAAAACAAGGTGAAAGATGTTTTATATAAAATTGAAGCATCCGGAGTGCCTTGTTGCTTTTTCACTCACAGCAACGAAGCAATACTTCATTCAAAAAAAATAGGTTTAGTTAATGAGGTAGAGCTGTCACCGAATGCGTAAGCCAATAAAAATAGCTGATACATTCCTACATACGCCTGCAACAGCATAGAATTTAACCTGAAAAAAAACAAACGATGGAAAAGAACTTAGGAAACAAAGAAGCATTGGAGAAACTCAAGAAGCTGGTAGAAGAGATCAACATATGCATGTTTATCACGAACACTCGCGGCGACCAGGAGCACACCCGTCCTATGGCCACGATTGAAGTGGAAGAAAACGGGCTGCTATGGTTCTATACTGATGTGCGTTCTATTAAAGTGGAAGAGGTAACCATGCAAAGAGAGGTGCACCTGGTGTATGCTCATCCGGGAAAATCGAGCTACCTCGATGTGTGGGGATCAGCAGAGATAGTAACCGACCGTCAGCAGGTAATTGACAAGTGGTCGCCCGTGGTGAAGGCCTATTTTCCTGATGGTGCGAATGATCCTAATCTCGCATTGCTGAAAGTGCAACCTGTTGAAGCTTATTATTGGGAAGCAGAAAGCGGTAAGATGATTCATTTTCTGAAAATGGCTGCTTCTGTAGTTGTTGGCAAACGTTTAGCAGAAGGAGCCGAGGGGAGCCTGAATCTTTGATTCATCAGATTTTTGCTACATCCAAATTGAGTTTAATTATATGGAAGAAAAGAATCACTCCGGAGTAGTTCCGGAACACTACACGGGTAAAATTATAGACACCGAAGAATCAGTAGACTTTGAGAACAGCGAAGCAGCTAAGCAGTTTTTTTCAGTTGTGAAGGACCGCCTGATTCATGTGAACAAGTGGAACAAGATCGCTGGCGCTTTGTCTGCAGATTTTCAGTTAATAGATCCACAAGGAGTCGAGGTGGATCGTGCTGTGCAGAGGGGAGACTACTTCAAAATTGATATACCCGGGCCCGGTACTCTGGCAGGTGATGGCTATGATTGGGTGAAGGTAGAAGAAGTAGAATACGCAGACGAGCCGGACGTTGAAACTGTAGGGATACGGGTTCGTCCAACTACCAGCCCGCTCAACGACAAGGAAGGTATTGCACATTTTTATTCGGAAGAATCTACCAGCAGCTTCACGGTTGCCCGCAAAGGCAATAGAATCACTGCTGGCATTTATGACCGCAATACAAAGCGTAATAAAGATGCGGCCACGATAGTAGACAAGATTAGGGACGCTGCAGTGGGAACAGGTGCTGTTACTGCTTTTTCAAAAATGCAGTGGTCAGGACTTGCAAAAGGCCTTCTTCAGCCTGAAGACCATTCCTGATTACAAAAAAAAGAGAATAGCTCGGCATGAGCTACTCTCTTACTGGAAATGCAATATTTTTTAGTTGTTGGCTCTCCTGATGACGCCGCAGCCAATTCTTTCTCCTGAATTGCCAGTGGGTTGAGATGTGTAGTCATCAACACCGCTGTGCACAATTATTGTCTTCTCTAAAACATCTGTACTTGCTCCGCCGCCTACAGACCAAAGGTTGCTCTCGAGATTGATGCTCCCTCTTCCTCTCGCGTCTAAGTTTATATTGCCAATGTCGCCCGAGTGATAGCTTGAGCTTCCCCATTTGCCATGACTTTGACTCGTGGGATTCCAATGCCCGCCCGCATGCTTGCCCATATCGCCGCAGGCAGCGTGTTCGTGTATGTGTACTGCCACGCTCTGATTTGCTTTTGAAGGCACAGTAATTTGCAGGTTCATGTTCACTCTGTCTCCAACTTCTCTGAATTCAACAGTGCCTGTAAGGGAGGTATCTGGTTTGGTTCCACTAAGAGTAGCTACAGCCTGAGGTTTACCGCGAGTGCCAGTTGCCTGACCAGTTCCCGTACAGGCTACCCAATACAACGATGCAATCAAAACTAAGAGAACAATAGCCGCTGAGAAAGAATGCTTCATGGTTGATTTTTTTCTCGTCAGAAAATATGTTTCGTCAAAACTATCGAATCTAAATAACACGGCATTAAAATCATCCCGCAAGTTGAAGAGCTTTGCAGATGGTTTATTGATGATCTATCCGCAAGTATTGGTGCACTTTATTCTACAACATCCTTACACTCCAGCTTTGCTTTTGATTCTTAGGGAGGTATGCATGGCGTATGCTGTCCTTGCTCTATGCACTTCATTATATTATCCAGAGCATGTAGAAGTAAGACGCGACATGTGCCGTAAACTTTTTCTTTCAAAAGATAACATTAAAATAATCGCTGTGGCACTGGCTTTGACAACAAGACTACTAAACGTGAGATATGAAATTAGCAAACGCAATTGAAGGAGGTTTAGCAGGTGCAACTACGCTAACGTTATTACAAGAGGCACTCCATAAAATAGATAACAAATCACCACGACCTCTCCTACACAAGTCCGGAATTATAAAGCGAATAAGAAAGACTGGCAACAAAAAAGGCGCAAAAGCAAATAAGCTGTACATACAGCTTGCCGGTGAATTACTCGCCACCTCCGCCTACTTTGGATTGAGTAGTTTGGGGAAGAATAAAAATGCAGTGCTACGCGGCGGTTTGTTAGGCGCTGCTGCAGGACTTGGATCAATATTCTTGAGAGATCCCGAGGATGAAGATCCCACCGCGGCCGATAACAAAAATGATTTTAAAGATAAGGCCCTGACAGTGGCTTTGTACACGGCAGGCGGTTTGCTTGCTGGCCTGGCGGTGAAAAAGATGAAGAAAGGAAGTAAATCGAAGAGGAAAAAGTAAGTGAAACGTATTGGTGCGGAACGGTCGCTAACATAACTGAAGCAGCTAATTGCTAGCTGCTTCGTTGTTATTGTCAATCACACGAATATTGTTTAATACTGTCGCACACCTTTTCTTTCTATTTCCTTCACGTGCACAGCAAACAACAGCACTACAACCAACAATGCTACGATAGCCATGTAGCCAGCAAAGAAGCCGTAGTTCTTAATGGATAGTGGTGTATAATTTGGGCGGAGTTTATAAGGCTTGGCAAAAGGCGCTTTTTCTTCTGTGGCAGGCTTCGACTCTGTTTTAATATATTCCACAACATTTTTGATCTGATCTTCAGTTAAGTCGGTATGATCCGGCATTGGGATGTTGTTGAACTGCTTGTACAATGCTACAGCATCTTTATCACCATTCTTTATCATCGTTTGAGAAGAATGTACAAAATTCACGATCCACTCCAGTGAGCGCCGCTCATCCACACCTGCAAGGGCAGGGCCGGTCAACGTTTTATTTACATTATGACACGCAGCACAACGAGTGGCAAAGATAGATTTGCCTTCTTCAACGGGTGGTGACGCCAACACAGTTGCTGCTGCAACAATCGCGGTAATCAGGAGAAAAAATTTCAGCTTCATGTTGTTTGATTTCTGATACAAAATTGCCCTGAGCCAGGCTCAAAAACTATTACATCGGGCAGTGCTTTGCATGACTTTAATCAGGAAGAGAGCTTTCTTTTTTCAGGCGCTCAATAT
>DASQNW010000114.1:0-7671 GCA_035644775.1 Chitinophagaceae bacterium
CATGGGTGGAATCCATTCAGCTGGTGAAGGGCGCAGGATCTGTAGTGAACGGCTTTGAGAGCATTGCAGGACAGATAAATGTTGAATTGCGAAAACCCCACAACAGCGAGAGTTTTTATCTGAATGGATATACAAACTCCATGGGAAAAACTGATCTCAATTTGAACCTGGCCTACAAGCTGAATAGCAGATGGTCTGCTGGGTTGTTACTCCATGATGACTTTTTGTACAGCAAACCCGACTTCAACAAAGATGGCTTTCGCGATCAGCCAACCGGCAATCAATTCGGCCTCGTTCACCGGTGGCACTATCTTAATGATAATGGTTTTATGTCCGAGTTTGGCATCAAACTTCTGAAGGACAGCAAAACAGGAGGAGAACTTTCATTCAGTGATAAAGACAAGTTTTCAACTACAAAATATGGTCTCGGGATCAATACGGACAGGTATGAAGCATTTGCCAAGATTGGATACGTGTTCCCCGAAAAGATACATCGTAGTATAGGCTTACAGTTTTCAGCTTTCGATCACGATCAGCGGGCATATTTTGGATTGAGGGGATATGATGCGAAACAGAAAAATGTCTATGGCAATATGATCTATCAATCAAAAATTGGTTCAGACGAACACAAGTTCAAAACAGGAATTAGTTTTTTGTATGACCAATACAAAGAACAGCTACAGCTTGATCGTTTTGCCCGAACAGAAGTAGTAACAGGTGCTTTTACGGAGTATACTTATTCACCAGGTGAAAAGCTGGACGTGGTTGCCGGGTTGCGGCTCGATCACAATAATATATACGGATCATTCGCAACACCCCGATTCAACATCCGCTATGCACCATATCAGAATTCTACGTTTCGGTTCAGCATTGGCAGGGGGCAAAGAACAGCAAATGTGATTGCTGAGAATATGGGCATGCTGGTGAGCTCAAGAGAATTTGAATTTCCAAGCACTGCAAGCCAAAGAGCATACGGTCTCGATCCGGAAGTAGCATGGAACAAAGGGTTAAGTTTCGATCAGAAATTTAAACTAATTGGTAGAGATGCTGCATTCGCTATAGATTTTTATCGGAATGATTTTTTAAACCAGGTGGTGGTTGATATAGAAAATTCCAGAAAAGTTCAATTCTACAACTTACAGGGAAAATCCTTTTCTAATAGTCTTCAGGTAGAGCTGGACTTTACCCCAATTGATAAATTGGATGTGCGTTTAGCCTATCGTTTTTTTGATGTGAAAACGACTTATGATGGACAGTTGTTGCAAAAACCGTTAGTCGCAAGAAACAGGGCATTTGCCAACATCGCCTACGATCTCAGTGGGTTGAAACTTGATTACACCATCAACTTTATTGGCGAAAAGAGAATTCCAGGCACTGGAGAAAACCCATTGAAGTATAGAATGGAAGAACGATCGCCATCCTATATCACAATGAACGCACAGATAAGCAGGAGCTTAGGGAAAAAGAAGATGTTTGATATATATCTTGGTGGGGAGAACCTGACCAATTATTTGCAACAGCATGCCGTCATAGCTTCAGACCAGCCTTTCGGAAACTATTTTGATGCTTCTATGGTGTGGGGACCTGTGAGTGGCCGCCTGGTGTATACTGGATTTCGTTATACAATCAAGTAGATTGAGGAGCCTGCTTTTACATGCGGCTCCTCAACGCTGTTTTTGCTATACGAAGAAAGGCACTCCAGGCACGGCGTACTTCTTCATTCCTTCCTCGTTTATCTCGACACCGATACCAGGTTTTTCAGAAAGCTTGATAAAGCTGTTTTCTACCATTGGCCCATCAAAGTGAACTATCTCTTTATACATGGGATCTGTATGGAAATAGATCTGCCACTCCAGTATCAGGAAGTTAGGAACAGAAGCACAAACGTGGCAAGATGCCATTGCACCCAGATAAGAAGCAACCATGTGCGGCGCGAATGGAACATAGTATAGATTCGCCAGGTTGGCAATGCGTTGACCTTCGCCGAGGCCGCCCGCTTTTTGCAGATCTGGCATAATGATGTCTACAGCGCCAATCTCTAGCAGCCTCCGAAAGCCATGAGCGAGGTATAAATTTTCCCCTGCACAAATTGGCGTGCTGGTAGAATCTGCAATTGTCTTGTATGCTTCAACATTTTCTGCAGGAATAGGCTCTTCCAGCCACATTAGGTTCAGGTGCTCCAAACGCTTTGCAATCTGCTGTCCTGTCACTGCATCATATCTGCCATGCATGTCAAGGCATATATCTACGTTTGGACCAACAGCTTCTCTCGCAGCAGTTACCTGGTCAACCATTCGCTTCAGCTCCATAGGGCTGGCTGTCCAATTATAAGCATCGTACTTACCTGGATCATTTGCCTGGTCCAGGTCAAATTTTATTGCATTGAAACCCATTTTTTTTGCCTGCAAGGCAGATTCGGCAAAATGTTTTGGGGTAGGTAATTTGGCTTGATACAAGGCGGTGTCGCAGTATACTCTTATTTTGTCTCGAAACTTTCCGCCCAGCAGCTGATACACGGGCATGCCAAGCGCCTTACCGGCAATATCCCACAAAGCTGTTTCAATAGCAGATAAAACAGCTACGTACATGCCGGATTGTGCTCCCTGGAAGAACCCTGATCTTCTGATATCCTCAAACAGCCGGTGCACATTCAGGGGATTTTTTCCTTTGATCCTATTGCCGAAATTCTTTACCAGGTGATAAGTGCCGGGTATAGCATCCACAGCTTCTCCGCATCCCCATATGTCCTGGTTGGTATAGACTTTTACAAATAGACTACCCCTGATATAGCCGCATTTTACGTCGGTTATTTGGAGATCAGAAGGAGCAGAGGGCTTTGGCGTTTTTTCTATTGCTGTTTCGTAGGTTTTTCCAAATGCTGCTAACGGAGCAAGAGAAGCTGCAAGTGCAGTTTTGGTGATGAACGATCTTCTTGAATTTAGTTTCGACATTTCGCAGTTGTTTTATTGGTTACCAAGTTCTGGTTTTTAAGTATTCCTGTATTTGCTCTTTAGGAACCGGTAGCTGGTTGATGTGTGTGTTAAGCCATTGAGAGAAATCTTTTTCAATTTCATCGCTCCATCGCGAGTCAATTTGTCCCGGTGTATATTTCTGCTGACGCAGTCGCTCGTGTCCAAACATATCTCTCAATCGAACGATTTCTGATGTCTTCACCACTTTTTCGGCGAGGTGAGGGGGTATAAAAATTACTCCTCCATCTCTTGCCAGCACAACATCGCCCGGCATCACCGTAGCTTTTCCGATGCGTGTAGGTCGGTTAATTCCAACTAATGTGGTATTTAAGTCACCATCAGGATTATTTAAGTGATGCGAAGGATGATAGCTGCGGAAGTAAGATGTAAAAGAGCCGATTTCTTTCAGCCCGTTAATATCTCTTACGGCGCCGTCGTATACAATTCCATTACCTGATTTGGCAAAAATGGAATTACCCAGGTTATCACCAATTGTCGGCCCGTCTTCGTGAGCACCAAATTGATCCACTACATACACATCACGCTTCACCAGCATGTCAATTGGCCATGAGTTTTGCGATTTTACTCGACCATCTTTTTTGTGCCCTTTGTCATCAATTACCCTGTGGATGTCCGGACGTCCAGGCATAAATGTAGCCGTAAGAGCTCTGCCTACCAGCACGCTATCGGGATTGATCACCTGAAAACCATCGTCGTACTGGTGTTTAAAATTCTCTCCCTTAAGGACAGCCCACGCTTCTTCGAGTGTTACCAGTTTCATCCTGTCAAGGATCTGGTCTGGCACTTTCGGCCTTCCATCAGCAAAGCGTTCTCCTTTCCATAATGGAGTTAAAAAAACAAGTTCATCTTTGGAGATTTGCTGGCCTAAAATCGGTGTGTAGTAAGTCAGGCACACCAAAAAAAAGAAGTGTTTTAGCAGTCGCATAATCGTTAGTCTTAACAATCAATTTATCGACTTTATTGAATGCAGCAAAAACATTCTTTCACATGCTGAAACATTTAAATGCAATTAGTTGCTTTGAAAATATTGCGTGAAGGGATGTACACGATGCGAAGAATTCAGCGTGCAGAAGTACAGTTTTAATTCTCAGATTGCATTGAACGAAGCGAGTGTTCAGAACAAAATTTTAGTTCATGGATTAAATAGCAACCTTTCCGAGTAGAGTACCGTTTAGGAGCGTTAGAAACGTCTCCTGTCTCTATTATTGTTGTTGTTATTTCTTTTATTGAAACCTCCGCCGGAGCCACCGCCAAAACCGCCGCCCGAGCTTCTCTCATCGGCTTGTTTAACTACCAACGGTTTCTTGCCAAGAGAAATATCGTTTAGGTGCTCAATAGCGTCTTTTGCTTCTTGCTCATTGGGCATTTCAACAAATGCAAAACCCCTGCTTTTGCCTGTTTCCTTATCTACAGCAACCTTAGCTGATGTTATGGTTCCGAATTTTTCGAAGATCTCTACTAATTCATCGTCAAACAAATCATAGGGGAGACCGGCAACAAAAAGTTTCATGAGTGCTGTTTAGAAAGTAAAAATACAGAAGTTATTTGTCGCATTGTCGGCTATTTTCTCCTGAGTGATCCATTTGCAGTCTGGTGAGCAAAAGTGTTTGTTTGTCTGAAGCCAACACGCTGCTCATCTACTGGCATAGTTTTTTACCTAATGATAAAAACTAAATTATGCCAGGTTGGTTAAGAGCTTTGATCGCAGGGTACGGAGCTAAGAAGTTAGGGGGTGGATGCCTAAGTACCATAATTATCTTTGTTGTGCTTTATTGGTTATTAGGCCAGGGAGGATGTAATTTCTGATGTGGCTGGGCGAAAAAAAAGGGGTGAACCTCCTTGGTAAACATCAGCGCTCGGTTTCTTCATTCGTATTCTCTTCACTCATCTGATCGCCACTGCCGCCGGCGTAATCGTCGCGTCCGCTGAGGCTTCCCATGTCTTTCAGGCTGGCAAGCCGGGTACTGTCGCGTCCAAGGTCTCGCAAAATCTGCTCTTGATCTGGCTGGTCTTGCATCTGTTGTTGCTGTTCCTCTCTTGGCCTGCCTGTATTCTCCGCACTTCCACTTCCTTGCTGGCTGCCGCTGAATTGATCTTTGTTGTGCTCCATAAATGTATTTATTGGAACATGAACAATGATAGTGCCATTAGCAACTTGCGTCAGAGAGGCATGAAACAAGACTATTGGATCAGTGTGATAGTGCCGGTAAATTGAAGCTTTCCGATTTTAATTATATAAATGTATACACCACTTGGTTGCAACGCTCCCTTCACTTTCCCATCCCATGAAATAACTTCCGCTTTGGATCGATATACCACTTGCCCGTGCCTGTTGAAGACCACCGTTTCGGCTTCTAAAGCTGGATCTATAAAAGGCACTCTCCACTGATCATTGCGGCCGTCGCCATTGGGCGTAAATGCATTGGGAACAAAGATGTTTTTTACTACTCTCACATTTACTGAGTCTTTGCCGGTGCAACCGTATCTGGAAGTGGCAAGCAGTTGGTATTGAATATCGGCGAGTGGTTGCACTACTGGCCGTAAAACATCTATGGCGCTAATAGCCTCGTCTGGTGACCATTGATAGGAAAGGTCTTCACCTGTTGCTGCAGCAGACAGTGTTACATCGTTTCCTGATATCAGCACCTTATCAGTTCCGGCATTTACTAACGGGTTTGCATGCACATTTATCTTCAACGGGTTTGAAGCAATAATGCATGATGCCAGTCCTGCGGTCGACGCTTCGTTTACTGCTAACCGATACCAGTAATCTCCGGCTCCGGTAGCCATCCGTTGAAAGTACAAACTTGCAGAACCCGCAATATCACTCCAGGATTTACCCCTGTCAGTACTTAGCTGCCAGCTGTACACAGGATTGACATAATCCGAAGAAATGGAAGATTCGAAGTTGAACGTTGTTGGATCTCCTTCACACAAATGAACGCTATCTCCATAGTCGATGATGTTTGCGTTTACATCGGCACCACAAGGCCGAAAAGTAATGTCGTCTATGGCAAGGTCGTTGCCGATTCCCCCCGGAGCATTGTTAGTCATCCGCAAAACAATACGGGCTTCATTTATCGGCGTCGCGAAAAATACACCAAATTGTTTCCACTGCGGGCTTGGAGTATCGGGTATGTCCCCTGTGTCGTACGAAGCCAAGACAGTGCCATCAAGCTTCTCGATCTTGAACGTAATGTTGGGCCTTATGCCACCACCGCTGCGGTTTAAAACATTTACAATCCATGCAGCAAATTCATATGTGGTGTTGGGGCACAAGCCGCTAATTGTATCTACATAAAAGTCGCCCGGATCAAAAGATGCATTTACTAGCATGAAGTTGTCACCGCCTGTGTGATCCGTAAGCAAACTATGCCAGGTACCGCCGAAACATCCAGAAGTTTGATTGGTGATGGTATACGATCCGTCTAGTGGACAACTGGTGCTTACAAAATTGTAATTGCGGGCGTAGCTCGAAGCTCCAAAGCCGCTGAATGTTATGTTCACTACCGGATCACCAAGGCTGCCACTGCACAATTGAGCTGCTGCTGAGAATCCAACAAAGCAGAAAAAGTAAATATGGAGCAATCGTTTCAACAAAAAAATAGCAGATAAACAAATGATAAATTTATAAGCCGAATTACATTGACCGATTTTTCATAGGTGAATTGGGGGGAGAATGTCGACAAAATTCAGAAGCAATTAGATGCTTTTAAAACAGTGAGGATGCAATTAAATCATTAAAAATTTATTTCATCTGCACTGGGTCCATAACTGCCGGGAATGGCGATGTTTAACAAGCGGAGATAAACACCCAACTGTGCACGATGGTGAGTAGTCTGGCTAAAGGAGTGGCGTATTACCTCATACTTGTTCATTTTCATCAGTATCTGATCTCCATGTCGCATCGTCCATGATGGCAAAAGATCTTCCTCTGTAGCTTTCTCCAGAGAGGATTTAGCGCTTTCGAACGACTGTTCCAACAGCTGTAGTAATTCTTTTTTATTATTTATCGGTGTAGGCTGGTATGGACTCGCTGCAAAATCAATCCCATCGGAGTGTAATCCCATAGCCACCCACGAAGGCAACTCAGCGAGGTGAACGCCTAATTGTTTCAAATTCATGCTCTTCTCGTGTGGTTTCCAAGCCCAGTTTTCATCTGGGATGCGATCAAGCATTTTACGCGTTATTAGTGTTTCCATTTCCAGTTCCTTCAGTAGTAGGGGAATGATCTCCATAAAGTTCTATTTCGATGTAATCTAAGATTTATAAGGTTTGGACCAACACTATCATGCTATGGCTTCAGCAGCATTTTCAAATTAAAACATCCACAACTCTAAGGTGGTGGGTTTTAATTTGTTGCCGGCTTCACTTGCGAACAAGCTGCTAATATTGTTTAGTAAAGTTTTTGTTTGTATAGTTATTCTATTTTAGAGAAAAATAAATTGAATTGAAGTATGAACGTGTATGTCTTTAAAAAACAATTGCTTGTTGCTCTGACAGTGTTTTTGGTGCTTAACTCTAATGCACAAGTGCCTACACCCCCTAAGATGAAAGCTGAAATGACAGAGTTCTGGGAGCCTGAACCAAGGGTGGTGACGCCTGGCAAAGCTGCAGCAGACGCAGCAATGACTCCTCCTTCAGATGCCATTATCCTTTTTGATGGCAAAGACCTCTC
>DASQNW010000115.1:0-3434 GCA_035644775.1 Chitinophagaceae bacterium
GGTCAGTCCGGCCGTAACGATGCGGTTCACTTCTTCTACACTGTCAACCGAAAGGGAAAAAAGTCCTGCGATCGCCGATTTGGTGTCGGCAATGGGTTTGCTGGTAAAGGAGGAGAACTTTTCGTGTGTCAGCAGCATCACGAAAATGCTGTCGCTCCAAACCATACATTTTGCCGTGTCGTCGGAAAGCTGCGGATTGTTTGAGAAGCCCAATGCCGTATAGAAGTCCGCCGATTGTTGTAGGTCTTTTACGGCCAGGTTGATAAAGATTTGCTTTGCCATGTTGTGCCATTTATTGTTGAAGTGATTGTACCTGTTTCTCCTTTAGATTTTGCCCTTGTGCCGGGCGTCATAATCCACCATCCATTCAATGCCGTATTTGTCCCGGAACATCCCAAAATAAGACCCCCAGGGACTGTCGCCAATGGGCATTTCCACCTCGCCACCGGCTGAAAGTCCGTTGAATAACCGGTCGGCTTCCTCCCGGCTTTCGGCGCCGATCGAAATCTTGGACCGGTTCTCCCGCTCGTTTGTTTTTCCCATGAATTCCGGAACATCGTTGCCCATTAACACGTTTGGGCCAATGGGCAGGGCGATGTGCATGATTTTGTTTGCTTCGTGTTCTGCTACGGGATGACCGCCGGCTGGCAGGTCTTTGAACCGTACAATGTTGGCGAAATCGCCGCCGAAAACGGCTTTGTAAAAGTTGAAGGCTTCTTCGGCATTTCCGTTGAAGTTGATGTGCGGGTTGATCAGTGGCATTGCTTGTTTGGTTTAAGGGCTAAAGATAGGCTGGCCACTACACTTCCATTGGGGGTAGACGCGACAATGTAGGGTGCCGTTTGCGTCAGTTTTATGCTACTGAGTGAGGACTGCGCTTTACAGAAAAGCCGGCAAGCTTATAGTTTTGAAAAACACTACGGATACCATGGATTTACTGCCGAATAGATTGCGCAAATAATTCCAATGCTTTTGCTGAAGGATAGGTTGATAATGAAGCCACTCCATTAGCAAGTTCAATTGGCAGAAGTGCACCTTCGTATCTATTACTTAGTATCGTTGGTAAGGTTGCTATAATCTTTTTTATTCCAATCAAGTTGTCGATAGAAGGTCTTAGCACAAATTCACCTTTTTCTCCTGTGGGAACATTAATAATCATTTTATGGTAGTCATTCAATTTAATAAACACTTTTGCACCATAGTTTGTATCCTGCCCATATATGCCGGTAGTATTTAAATGTTGTATCTCATTTCTGATATATTCATTATCTGGAATGAATATACTTCCAACCGGAGCATGATCTCCAATAATCTGGAGATGTTCAGCAAATGCTCCTGTCTTTTCTTGGCCTATCATTGCCACCTCAATTCCTTCTCTTTTCGCATGTTTAAAAAAATTTCTAATTGGCTCTGCGAGTTTTGAAAGAGTAGCTCGTAATGATAACGGCCCGTCCTTAATCATTAAAGTTCTATTGAGGACAGATTTATTATTCTCCCAAAAATGACGTATCGGAGTAAAAATCATCAATGTTTCTGCAACACTCATGTAGTCTGAAGCGATTTGATTTGGAGCAAAATCTTCAGTCATACTATAATGTAGTCCGAAAACATCTGTTATGAATAGCTCTCCAAGACAGTTAGGACAGTTCCCTCTTTCTTGATTGAATGGTAAAGTAGCAAGGTTTTTTCCTGTAGCTTCAAGACAATGTGGACATCCAAACTTTTCTAATTCCTGTCTCGGCGTTCCACTCCATTTCTCATATACTATCCACTTAAGTGTCTCCATCATGGCGCCCTCCAAAGCATCATTTAGTCCAACATCTTTTACTGATTCAAAAATTATTTCTCTAACTGCATTAAATATCGTCTTCCCTTCCACTTTGACATGCCGAAGAGGAAATGCAGTTGAGTGAAACAACGCGGAATCTCTCATTAAATCTCTTAAAGCCAAAGGGTGCGGAGTGTCTTTATCAATTTTTGAGATTGCATATTGATCTAATTTCAGCAATGCCGTTTTGACGAATGTTATTGCTTTGTAAGGTGGCTGAGGGGATTCGATTACCTGAAAGGAACCATCGGAAGAAAAAATTATATCCAATTCCTGCCCATCGATAGGTAATGGTTGCCAAACAGCTTGGGATTGTCCAACCTGAAACTCAGGATCATCAAAGTCCTTACACAGCTTTTGCACAAGAGCACTTTGAATAACCTCTAAATGACCCAATTTGCTTGCTCTTTCTCCTGGCAGTCTATTTCCCTTTTGTTGTTGGTACGGCATTAACGGCATTATTAGGTGGAGTAAATTTTAGTGCCTGCATTGAAACTACAAATCGGTGAGACCTTGTTAGCATTCTGATGTAACCGGGTGTCTTTGCCTGCAAAATATCGCTCTTCATACTGTCATATGCAATGTTGAGTTTTGCTAGCTTACTTACATCATCTTGTGAAGAAAGGTGAGCAATAAAGAAATTTTCAGTCTGTGCAAGCAAGTCAGAATTAATGGTTGTTGGTGATTGAGTAGAATAAACCATTCCTATATTTCGTTTTGCACCCTGTTTGGCGAAAGTTCTATAGATTTTTGTTTCGTCGCTATTATCATTAAATCCAAAAAGGTTATGAGCTTCTTCGAAATATAATTGAATGTAGTGCTGGTGACCCAAAGCATTTTTCAATTTATTGTTACTGAATTTATCTGTTTGATGATAAAAAACTGCCTCAGATAACTGTTTTGAGAAATAAAGCATTACTTCTTCATCAGCATTTCCCAAGTCAATTATTACAGTTAACCCTTCGTCCAATTCCTTTAAAATATCTGTAACAAAATTTGTGGCAGTAACGCTATGATATTTCCTTATTCCTTGAATGATGCCTGCCCCTGCACTTGTTGATGACGTCGGTAAGAGAAAGTTTAGGAGTGCTTCGTCATCTGAGTCAAATAAAGGTTTTCCTTTTGTAGAACTTTGAAGCTTTGTTTGTCTATCGGATTGAACTGCTCTTTCAAACAATGTCTTGTACTCGTCAAGTGAATTTGGAACTACCCACTTATCCTTATCGTTTCCAAAAATGGATTCCATCGCTTTTTCATTGAAGGCTTCACCGAAAGGTATTCTTGATTTCAGTTTACTCTCATCTGCGTTAAATCCTGCTTTTTTAAGTATAGCCCAATAGATTTGGATTTTTCTTATTGCTCTTTTCTTTTCACCAACATCTAGGTCCTGCAATTTCTCAATGCTCGGCATATCAACAGATAAAAATCTATCAATGTAAATAGAATCCCTACCTGCATCACGTAAGAGAGTTCTTATGATTTTATGTGACTCTCTTGGACTCTCATAGAAATTAATTTTTAACTCCTTAGAATCTGTGCCATCTTTCTTTTCTAAAGCATAAACAATACATGCATCAGGAAAAGCCGTTTTCAATGATGTATTTTG
>DASQNW010000116.1:0-2428 GCA_035644775.1 Chitinophagaceae bacterium
TGGTTTCCGTCGTGCTATTACCCGTGTGTTCAAAGCCTATGGTGATAAGCAGAACCTTTTCGAGAAAGCAAAAGTGACCATTGAAGGGGATGATTTCCGCGAAGGTTTAAGTGCTATCATTTCTGTAAAGGTTCCGGAGCCACAGTTTGAAGGCCAGACAAAGACCAAACTCGGCAACAATGAAGTAGCTGGTGTAGTGGATACTACCCTTTCAAGAGCGCTTGAAATTTACCTGGAAGAAAATCCTAAAGAAGCTAAGAATATCATCAATAAAGTGATCTTAGCTGCGCAGGCAAGAGCTGCAGCCCGTAAAGCAAGGGAACTGGTGCAGCGTAAGTCTGTATTAAGCGGCGGCGGCTTACCAGGTAAACTAGCAGACTGCTCAGAACGTGATCCTGAAAAATGCGAACTCTACCTGGTAGAGGGTGACTCGGCAGGTGGTACGGCCAAGCAAGGCCGCGACCGGAGCTACCAGGCCATTTTACCTTTACGAGGTAAGATTCTGAACGTAGAAAAAGCAATGGAACACAAGATCTACGAGAACGAAGAGATCCGCAATATGTATACGGCATTAGGTGTAACAGTAGGTACTCCTGATGATCCAAAAGCCCTGAACCTGAGCAAGCTTCGATATCATAAGCTGATCATCATGACGGATGCCGATGTGGATGGAAGCCACATTGCAACGCTGATTCTGACCTTCATCTACCGCTACATGAAAGAAATGGTGGAGCAAGGATATGTGTATATCGCACAACCACCATTATACCTTGTAAAAAAGGGTAAAGAGCAGGTATATGCTTACAACGAAGAGCAACGCAAAATGCTTGTGGAACGTCTTGGTGCAGGCCATCCTGAAAGTGTGAATATCCAGCGATACAAAGGCTTGGGTGAGATGAACTCTGAACAGTTGTGGGAAACGACCATGAACCCAGGTACCCGCACCCTGAAGCAGGTAACTATCGAAAGCGCAGCAGAAGCGGACCGTGTTTTTGCCATGCTAATGGGCGATGAAGTAGCACCTCGCCGTGAGTTTATAGAAAGCCACGCCAAATATGCACGTATAGATGTTTAAATCTATTTTAATACTTGGTTTTTATAAATAAGAAATTTAATCATTATGCCATTTTTTTAAAATTATAATATTTGCCTCCCTTATTAAGTACCAATTATGAAAACTTCTATTAATAAAGAGTTGACCTTACCATTTGATTGCAATGAAGCATTTAAATACATGGTCAACCCTGAAAAAATGCTATTGTTTACAGGCTCAAAGCTGATACCTGGCATTAAGGGGATTATTGATATAAATGAAATTTCAGGTTTAGGTCACAAGTATAAAATTATCAATACTGATGACTCAGTGCATTTTGAAGATGTGATAGATTATATCCCAGGACAACTTTATAAAATACGTATATATGGTTTTACCGGTAAAAGCCAAACAATACTGAAAGAAATCTATGAAACGCTTGTATTTCGTAAAGTATCAGAAGTAAAAACTATAGTTTACAGAACTTTTGAGCTCATACCTCAAACAAAATTCTTATCAAAAATTATTTGTAAATATGTGATAACACCGGCCTTTAATAAGGCAATAGACAAAAATCATGATAATATTAAAAAAGACTTATCTAGAGTTTACACAATAAATGAGTCATAGTTTTTAATATGTGGGATTTTGATCTATTTACATTTAGGTCTAAACCTAATTAACTCATCAAATTTACCGGTTATCAAAAATCAAATGAGAAAGTAACCGAAATCCTTATTTTGATGTATAATATCCCTTTAGTATGAAATGTGTCTTGCAAGTGCTATTTATTTTTTTCTTGAGCACAGTTGCTACTGCACAAAAAAGCATTTTAGGGATAGTTAAAAGCAGTGACAATGGTCACCCTGTTACAGGCGCTAGTGTGTTCTTAAATAATACTTCTATAGGAGCAGTTACAAATTATAAAGGGGAATTTAATTTAATCATACCCACCGGCAGGTATGAACTGGTAATCTCATCTATTGGTTACTTGACACAAGTAAAAACAATTAGTAGCCAGGAATCCACAGATCATTTTATCATTCAATTACAACCTGAGGTAAAAGAATTACAGGCAGTCGTAGTGGAGCCATTTGAAAAAGATGGCTGGGCTAAATGGGGACAATTGTTTTTAGACAACTTCATTGGGATCAGCTCGATGGCAAAAGAATGCCGGATCAAAAACAAGGAAACAATACGTTTCCGCTATTCTAAAACAAATCAGATCGTAACAGCACATACAACGGAACCTCTGATCATAGAAAATGACTACTTGGGATATAAACTACAATATCTGCTAGAAGAATTTTCTTATAACTTCAAAACCAAAATGATCTTTTATGTTGGATATCCGCTTTTTCAGCCTATGAAAGGCAATAATGCCAAAATGAAAAG
>DASQNW010000117.1:0-2941 GCA_035644775.1 Chitinophagaceae bacterium
GCAAGTGCACATGAGTGATTTAAATCCTGTAGGGTATGGACATAAAAAATCCCAGGAGTTTTGCCCTGGGATTTTTTTTCGGAAGATGCATTAGCTGCCTTCGCACATATAAAGAGTAAGAGTTTTCCTCGATTCATTTGCATGATCATAAGCATCACGGCCCTGAACAGTAATATCTTTTGCTTTCTCGGTCAATTGGTGGATTACGCTCAATACCCTGTTTGCAGCGCCGGCGATCTGCGGCTCTACATAGGCGCCACTAAAAGCATTCACATTTTTCATTCGCTTGCCGTACTCGTAATTACCATAAAACGCATTGAACTCCTGAATGCTCCCAATCGCTTCTTCTCTATAAGATCCCCATTGATTGCGATTGTACGTGATTGCAGCAGCCGCCCATTTTAGTTGGGCTGCTTCCAATACCTTTTGGATGCCTGCTAAGACAGCCTGGTCTTTTGTTTGACCCACTCCAGAACCACCATTTATTATTGGCAATGCCTCGCACTTTGCAAGTGCCCAATTGCGCAGCTTATTCATTGATTGCTCGCGTGCGGTTTCAAAGAACTGCATACGCTGACCATAGCGATTGGCTGCTGCCATCATTGCTTCTTCCATACGCTGAATGGTTTGCATCACTTCCATAGCATATGCATTATCGTTGCGTTCTTTCATTGTCTTGTCGAACTGCGCGTCGTTGCGTGGCGCAGAATCAGCAAAATATTTTTTCATGAAAACTTCCTTTTCCGCAGGGCTCATCTTTTCAAACTTCTTCGCCAATTCGGGGTTTTGCATCATATCCTGCATTAGCTTATTCATAGCGGGGTTATTATTGCCGCCCATCACAGCTGCGGGGTTGGACATCATGTTGTTTGCTGCTTGCAGGGCCGCTGCTTTCCGTTCGCTTTCACTCATCTTGGCAATCTTATCTGTACCTCCCATCTGTTGTATCATAGGGTTTTTATCGGCCTCCTGCCGGTATCCTTTCTCTATTCCTGCCACGCCTTCGCGCTGGTATACGTCTTGTATTTTGTCGTTTCGTTGAGCCAATTCGGCCAATTCCTTTGCCTTACGTTCTATCAACTGCGCATGATTGTCGTAGGTGCTGGTTTTATTCTTGAGTCCCGCAGTGCCATAAGCAGATGCTAGATCTGAAGCAGGTGCAGGTATGCTGAACAAGGGGATGAAATCGAATTCTCCCTTTTGTCCTTTTGGAGTAACAGCTACCGGTTTGCTGCTTGTTTGTGAGCTATTGTAAGCTTGAAGTTTTTTGTTGATTTGCTCGATCTCAGGAGCAATAATCCTGACGAGAACTTCTTTTTGCAGTAGGTCGAGTGCTTCTTTTGCAATGGCATCACGTTGAGCTTCTTCCGCTTTTTTTTGTGCTTCTTTATGTTGCTCTACCAGTTCATCAAGGTATTTATCCAGCTCCTTATCATTCTTTTGTGCATGAGAAGTACTAGTTATCAACAGCAGAAAAGCTAAGCCTGCTGCGAAAAGAGTTAAACGTTTCATTGTTTTGTGTTTTTTAATGCCACCGACCTATTTGTCGGTTTGTTTTTGAGAAAACAATATTAGAAGGGGGTAGGCGAAGGGAAAATGTGATTCGGAGTGAACTGTCAAAAGCTTCACCTGAATTGAAGAAAGATAGTATTATGTTCAGTGATGGGTTTAGCAGATGGAAACATCAGTAGCATTCCTGTGGCAGTAGCGCCACTGGTTCCTGGAGTGATTCGCAACCGGTAATCAACCGGAGGAGACCACCGCAAGTAAGTAGAACGAATTGTAATTTAAAGGTAGAAGCTTTCATTTTACGAGATCTTTGTATCCGATCAGCTGTATGCCTTTTTTGCGAATCGCTTCTTTTACGCGTGGATGCGTCCATGCATCGGTAACCCCTTGTCGATCTATTGCCACGTGTTCATAGCCAGTATGGTGAATAGCTTTAAGTTCGGGCGTATTTAGCCCCGGGTGATCTACAAATAAGTAAGTATTCCCAGGCTCCAGCTTCTCTATCATCTTTATAAAGCTGTTTATTTTTTCTCTGGATGTGCCGGAAGGTCCTTCGTAGCGGACACTCTTCACACCGAATCTTGCAGGTTCAATGTCGATTCCATATTCCTTTGCGAGCTTCTGTGCCAGCTGTCGTACAGTATCGTTTATGTTGGTGCAACCCATATGTCCTGAAATATGACTCACCCAGGGCACGTGTTTTTTTACTAGTTCTATTTGGGCCCGCCACTCTTTCTCTATGTCGGCGAGGGTCCAGCGATGCTGTAATAGAGCTGCGTTGGGATAATTTTTGTTGGGCCAGATCATTGGGAAAAAATATCCATTGGAATCGACAATGGCGGGTGCGTTCGTGAGAGGCCGCCATTTCATATTCTCCCATTCACTGGTTAGTGCCAGGTGAACACCCACATCCACAGCGGGGTTTTGTTTCAAAAGCTTTACTGCCTCAGGAAACCATGGTGACGGGGCGATTACTTCTATAGAAGTTTCCACACCGTTTTTGTAACATTCAATCAATGCCTGGTTTCCGCTGTGGGAATAACCCATGTCGTCGCCGCGTACTATTAATCGCGGTGGCTGCTGGGCCGGCAAAATTGATGTTAACAGCAACGAGATCAAGGCTAATGAGATGTGTTTCATTCAGAGCAAACATTTAGAAGCAAACTAAGCATATATCAAATTGAATATGGCAAAAACCTGGTGAGATTGAGATATTTTGTAGCACTGTTTTCTTTTCACCGGTTATCCCTTCATTTTTGTGTTCACCAAATTCTTTTGGCTGAAGGGATAACTCTTCCACTGTCGTGCTGAGTTTTTTTTCCAGGCAATCCTGGCGTGAGCTCCTTCGCCTTTTTTGCTCACAGAAAAATCTTTTGATCAAATGCTGGCAAAGCTTATTTGAAGGCAAAGATTTTGCATAGTGAGAAACCAC
>DASQNW010000118.1:0-3449 GCA_035644775.1 Chitinophagaceae bacterium
CTGCCGAAAACGAACAGCAAGGCTCAAAACTTGCCACTGCAGATGTTGTGGCTTACTTCAAAAACTAGAGCTCCTTCAAGCAAACTTTAATAAGGGCAGGTATCTCTCTTTTATAATGTTGCAGTGGTGAAGTTGGTGCCCCACTATAACAAAACCCAACGCGGCCACTGATATGCTTACATTGAAACACGTACCGGTGTGATGCTGCATTTCTTCAGTAAAACTTCTAAAGAGAAAAATTGTTGATCTTCTTACTACTGCGAATTCTGCCAACAGTTCGTCGAGTCCCCGGTTTATTGCATTTGCATTGCTACTAAAAAGTTGCTCATCATAGCCCGGCAATAGAGAAGCATCCTTGCGGGAGAAGCGAAGTGCTCTATATGCTTGTATTCGCTCGTTATCTATTATATGTTGAAGAATGTCTTTCACCTGCCATTTACCTTCTGCATAAATTCTGTCTCCAAGTTGTTCTAAAGCGGGTCGGTCCACCAGTGTTTCGATTGTAGGATAATGTTCAAGTGCGGTTATAATGTCTTCATCTGGTGCCAGGTTGATATAGCGGTCAAAGAAAGGAGGCATGGGGTTGATGGCTGATCTTTTCATTTAGTTATATTTTGTTTTCAAGTTTACCGTCCTCCGGATACATCCAGAATACTTCCGGTCACATACGTCGCTTGATCGGAAAGTAGCCAAAGAATTGCATTTGCTACCTCTTCTGCATCACCGGCTCGTTTCAGCGGAATCACGTCTTTTAAACGTTCTACCCGGTCCGGATCACCACCACTCTCATGTATGTCCGTTAAAATGATGCCTGGCCTTACCGCATTTACGCGAATGTTGTCACACGCTACTTCTTTGGCGAGTCCAATCGTCATTGTATCTATCGCACCCTTGGAAGCTGCATAATCCACGTACTCAAACGGAGATCCATGTTTCGCCGCTGCAGAAGAAACATTAACGATGGCACCTCCTTTATCTTTCATGCGTTTTATTGCTTCACGGGCGCAGAGCAAACTACCGGTGATGTTTATTTGTAGTAACCGGTTGATAGCGTCAGCACTCATGTCAGTGACCATTGCTCTTCTGTTCAAAATGCCGGCATTATTTACCAAGGCATCTACTTTGCCGTAAACGCGATCAACGTGCTCGAACATTCTAATCACATCAGCTTCTGAGCTCACGTCTCCCCGAATCGCTGTGGCTACACCTCCCTCGGTTTTAATCAGCTCTACGATTTTGGTGGCAGCAAGTTCGTTGTTCACGTAGTTAATGCAAACTTTATAACCGTTTCGCGACGCCTTCAAAGCTGTAGCAGCGCCAATGCCACGACTGCCACCAGTTATTAATAGTATCTTTTTCATTAGTTGGCGGCTAAGTTAACACACAGCAGGTTTGAATCTGAGGTGAACTATTGGCAATGCATTTGCACTATAGAGATTAAATAGAAATTTATGAAGAAGTTGTTGGTGTGCGTGTTTCTAACTGCTGCAACTGCCGCCATTGCAGATGCCCAAACTACTAGCGGTGGTCAGAGCTCAAGAAACTCAAGTCAGGTATCCGGAACATCGACTAAGAAGACAGTGAAAGCTACGCGTGTGCAAAACAACAGGGTAGAATATCGTTCAAAGAGGACCGGACAGGCGGGGACCGTTACCGGTCAGGACGCAACCGGCACCAGTGGCAGCCATAGCAATAATCCTAAGAACGCAGGTACTCAAAATAGTGTGGTATCACCGGGTTCAAGCACCTCAACTAATGTTTCAAACCGAGGCCAATCAACAAAGAAGAGTAAAAAGGTAACACACAACAACAGGGAAATGTACCGTTCTAAGAAGACAGGGCAGTCTGCAACTCCAACAGGGCAGGAAGCAACAGGAACAAACGGCAGCCACAGCAGTAATCCACAAAATGCCGGCAACACTGCAGAGTAGGTAATTTGTTTTGAAATATGATGTAGGAGATTCACTCTTCGACAATCAATACAGGTAAATGGCAAGATTTTTTTGCCTCTACAATATGCGGCTGTTTTTTTCGGAGCATAGAACACTTTTCTTTCAAGATGCCATTGTATTTCTCTGTTGCTTTATCACCTCAAATGCGGTAGCTCAATCAATACCTGAGCAGCAATCAGAGAAGATTGTCGTAGCTGGTAAGCAATACTCGAGGTCCTCATTACATGAGCGGCTGTGGGGCAGACATTACCGTAAAGAATGGGCAACTCCTGTAAAGGTTTCAATTCTTTACCTCGATAGCTTGCACGGAGGTTTATCCCCATACAAATCAGGCGGAGGCACGCAAAGCAATACACTAAGGCTGAGAAATGCTGCTGGAAAGGAATATGTGTTAAGAAGCGTCGATAAAACTTTTGGTCGTGCACTACCGGAGATCTACAGGGGCAGTTTTATTGAAAGACTAATCGATGATCAGGTGTCTATCGGTCATCCTTATGCGGCGTTGACTATTCCCACAATGGCTGAAGCTGCCAAAATAAATCATACACTTCCGGTGATTGGCTTTTTCCCACACCAGGATGCTTTAGGTGAATACAATGACCAATATGGAAATGATCTTTACCTGCTGGAACAGCGCCCTGATGAAAACTGGGAAGAAGCAGAAAACTTTGATAACGCGGAAAAAATCATTGGCACTGAAAAACTTCTTAAACAGCTGGAAAAAGATAACGACAACACTGTAGATCAACTTGCATTTGTGCGTAGCCGTTTGTTTGATCTTTTAATCGGAGATTGGAGCAGGCATGAAGATCAGTGGAGATGGGCTAAATTAAAAATGAGCGATGTCAGGATTTACACTGCTATTCCCCGCGACCGGGACCAAACATATACATTATTCGACGGCTTTCTTCTGAAACTAGCGCTTTCCGGTGCCGGCCTCGGCCACTTGCAAAGCTTTGATCACTGGATAAAAGATATAGAGAGATATACATTCCCCTCTCGAAATATTGACAGGCGTTTGCTGAATGAACTAACACGTGAAGAATGGCTTTCAGTGGCAAAGGAACTGCAAGTGCTGATGACTGATGAAATCATCGAAACTGCTGTAAAGAAACTGCCTCCTGAAGTGTACCCGATTTCGGGCGCTAAAATAACTGCCAAGTTGAAGTCACGCCGAGATCTTCTGCACAAGTATGCAGAAGATTACTATCGTTTTTTGGCAAAGGAGGTGGATGTAAATGGAAGTATGAAAAAAGAGTTCTTTCATGTCATTCGATTGGCTGACGGCAATACCCACTTGAAGATTTATAAGATCAATAAAGACGTCGAAAGATTAGCCGCACCTTTCTACTCAAGATTGTTCAAGCCCGCTGAGACTAAAGAAATCAGGTTGTATGGTCTTTCTGGGGCTGACAACTATCTCGTGGAAGGAAATGTGCCAAAGGCAATAGACCTGCGCATCGTTGGCGGTGTCGATCAGGACAGCATCATCGTAAA
>DASQNW010000119.1:0-3664 GCA_035644775.1 Chitinophagaceae bacterium
CACTGCTCCAGCTAACCCTATCTGCTACATCTAAAAGTGCATACATTAAACCCCTTTCATCAAAACCACTCACTACCCACACTATCTTCTTTTTATAATCCGTCTTCCAAATGGTAAGTGCTTCCGGTACTGCGGGAGTAGTTCTTTTCGCAGTTTGCAACAGTTGGGCAGCCTCCCCATTTCCGGTTGATAATCCAGCGACTATTACAACCTTACCTCTCGCTTCATCAACAGAATTTACCTTTTCAAATTGTATACTTTTTGACTTTAATGCACCCATCAATTTACTTAGTCCATTGTTAACCGAAGCACCGGGTGATTTATCTGTAACGACAGACAGTTGAGGTTGTGCGATGGCGACAAACGAGTATAAGTATATCAGTATAAAAAATAGGGAGCGAAGTATTGAAGGATTTATAAAAGGATAGTGCTTTTTCATGTAAACAATTTGATTAGTTGACTTGATCTTTAAAGCTTAAGGCCGTAATTATTGTATGCGTTTGATCTTATTAAATATTTGAGTCACGCAAGTTAGGCTTCAAACATTACCCAAGACAAGGGAATTAAAGTAATCATGGCCCAAATTATTAAACGTAAAGAAGAGATAGCGGTACTTAAACGTGCCATTGAAACTAAGGCGGCAGAACTGATCGCAATTTATTGCCGCCGTAGTATTGGTAAGACCTATCTGATTGGAAATTACTACGAAAATAGGATCGCCATCTAGCAACGATTGAAAGGGCCTTTTCGGCGCCTGTTAATCTCACAAACCATCAATAGAGGCACCGCCTGGAAATTATCTCATACAATTGATAGGAAAAAACTCATGTTTGAGGCCTCTTTGGGCAACCCATACATGTATCTTGCTTTTACCTGCTAAGAAGGAGCCATTATAATTACTACCGCACTTTAGTTGTATCTCTAGTTGTTGAAAAATTCCACTTGCCCGGCTTGGCGATAAATTGCAAGTAGTCGCTGTCCTTTCCTTTGTAAAGAACACCAGGCACATTGCTAGTAGGTTTTCCTTCACTCCATATCAGTTCCCCGTTCACATATAGTTTTTTCGTAAGGGAAGCTCTGGGAATATTGATAGAAGCTAGTGTTTTTGGAGGAGAGGAGACAGTCATCTGAAAGGAGCGGCCTTTCGATTTGATCTCGACTTCTATATTTCCTTTAAGGGTAGGGGTTAGACAATAAACCTCTCTCAAGGTTCCAAGCTGTGGTTTGATAGCATAAGTATTATAATTCGGCTCCAAGGGCGAAATACCAGCAACATATTGATGCATAAGGGTAAGCGGCCCGCCGGACCAGCCGTGGTTATAACTGCCTCCTCCATAATTGGCGTCTCCTATATCCCACCCCTCCCATAAAGTAGTAACCGGACTCTCAATCATCTTAAGGTATCGGTTTTTCATTCGCTCCAGTCCCTGATGAGGTCGATTCATAAGAAAGAAGCTCTCAAGTACATATTTCTCAAGATATGGTCCGGCGTGAAACTCCCTGGCCAAAACCTTCTGGATTGCGTCAAATTGGTGAGGTTCAGCCAGCCCTGCAACCACAGCTAATCCATGCCCTCTGTCATCTGTTAGACCTTTGTATTCGGGAGATCGGTATTCGCTCCCATTCCAAAGTCTTTTATTGAAATTGTTCTTTAATATTTTCATTTTTGAGCTATACTGTGCTGCATCTTCCGCCTCGCCTATTACTTTGGCCATATTCATTGCGCCATCGAGCGCAAGGTAATACCATGCATTATCAAGCACTTTCTCGTCAATTTCCTTTCCCCAGTCATACCAGTTCCAGTCACCATTTCTGTGAACCACCAGTCCATCATCTCCCAAGTGCCAAAGTGAAAGGTATTTTTTAACATGCGGATATACGTAAGCTACCATACTCGTATCACCAGTGTACTTGAAATAAGTCCAAAACCCATACTTTCCGATAGAGGCCAGCATCTGGGTGGGCAATTCCAAAGAAGGACTAAGCAACCTTGTACGAAGTTCTCCGGCCGGAACAGGGGAGTATAAGACTCCTTGCGGTGTTTGCCATTCTACCAGATTTGACATTGCTTTTTCCAGAATGCGGTGACCGTTTGTATCGCAGGTATAGAAGATTTGTCCCATCAATATCACTGCGTCACCCCACCATTGGGCCCGTTCACGGTCGGGGTCCTGCACAGCATCCCGCATATTCAGGTCCATGGTATTCAGTGATTTTTCCCATAAAGAATTTAGTGTTTGGTCGTCTGATCGGAACCTTCCAATATGTTCAGTGGGGAAAGATGTACGCCGGTATTTTAAGTCCATTACTTTTACCCCGGCAGGAATTGAATAAATAACCTCATGGCCATTCATATAACCAAATGTCTCGAATTCCTGCATACCGGATTTTGTCACATATTCCGTCCTTACGTTGTATTCACTACCTCCCATATAGTTGTCGGTACGAATATCAATAAGCTGACCTGCCTGTGCTTCTACTTTAAGATAAGGTGTAATACTATAATTCTTTGGAAGCTTCATTTTTACAGGAGAACCATCCGATATAAAAGGAAAGGTTAGCTTATTTTCATAATTCACGATGCCAGTATTTTTCCATTGTGGAAAAGGGCGCTTCCATAGCCTGTTCCAGGGTGCAACACCGGGTTCTCCAACAACGAGTACGTTCGACCAATCTTTAGAAAAGCCCGGTCTTTTCCATCCTTCCAGGTCTTTGTCAGAATAAAATTTAATATTATACTCAGGTAGGCGGAAATTAGGTAAAGGATCGGAGGTGTTACCAAAAGCAGGATGCGGCTTCGACTTCCAGGTATGATCACTTACAATTGTGACATCACTTGACTGTGCCTCAAATAAGAAACCCATTTCTCCGCTATCGTTGTGACAATAGCCGCTTCTTCCCCAATACCAGACAAGTACTGCGATATCGTTTTTTCCGGTTCTAAGAAAAGGACCAATGTCAACTTCCTCATAATAGGTGTCCTTAGGTGTAGGACCTCGCTTCAGCTGCCCTTCGAAAACCACCAGTGAGTCATTAATCCATAGCCAATATTTTGAATCAGCAGAAATCCGGGCTATTAATCCTTGAGGATGTATAGAGGATATTTCAACCTCCTTAACAAAACAAGTCCAGCTATTTTCAACTGGCGGAGGCCACGAATGCGTAATCCACCGGCCTTTCCAGGTTTCATTTTGACCGTAACTTAAATAGGTACTGAGAGAGATGACAAGAATTAAAAGAAGATTTTTTTTCATTGCTATGGGATATTGCCGGCCAGAATTATTTGGTACTCACTTTAACACATATTGCGAGGCAATCTCGTATTTTTTTGATTTTAATGATCAGTATTTAATAGACTTTCTGCTCTAAGTCATCCTTTATTTAAATGAACTTTTATATCGTTCACTAGATTAAGTTTCTTCAACATTCCTACCCAACAATGTACTGCTGAAATATCAGAAGCACAGCAAAAGGCGCTTTCTTTTTGAATGTGGAAAATATGTGGTTAGAGTAAAGCGTACTGAATGCATGTCGCTTTGATGCTTTGGTGCTATTTGTGTAGGTGTTCTTACTTGCGTTGTATTCTGCTGACTTGCTGAAGGGGAAAGAGGATTTAGCTAACGCAGAATAAGGCGCTGAGGTTTTTTTGGAAGTTTGGAACTGG
>DASQNW010000120.1:0-2292 GCA_035644775.1 Chitinophagaceae bacterium
GATGAAGCTGGGCAAAACAATATGGCGCCTGCCACAGGTACGATAATACCTGGTAAAAAGAATGACAACGGAGAATACGTCATCTCTGTTACATATAAGGACAAAGAGAGAATGGGTATTGAATCAAATGTGGTAAAGAAACATTTTATTTTAAAACATCCCAGGCTTAAGGCGGTCGCTTCTGACGATGATTATGGTGTAGCTAAGGTAAGTCCATCGCTTGTGCGCTTTACCACTTCGGGCTCCTGGATAATGTTCAAAAGCATTGATCTCACAAATATTTCTTCCCTCCTTTATTCATTGGATCCAACACAGATTGGAGGAAAGCTCTCTCTTCGTTTAGACAATCCTGGCGGAAAAGAGGTAGCTTCCCTTTCTATTAATCAAAAAGATAGACCTCAAAAAGCAGGTCCTGATCAGGAGCATAAATGGGAAAGGCTTGCAAGCCCATTAACCCCTGTATCTGGCTTACACGACTTATATATTGTTTACACCGATCCCGAAAATGCAAAATCCAATATTTACGTTACTCTTTTCCTTGATTGGATTGAGTTTAAAAAATAACACGATTGAATTGGACCTGCCTATATTGTCTTTTTTAAATCATAATAGTCCGCCATGGTGAAATACCTGTTATCCGCTTCTTTGAGTTTCACAATTTGCTCTTTATCTGCACAAACAGGATCTGTTTTTGATAAAGACTTTACAAAACCAGAAACAACAGAAATCTGGGAGCCCAAACCTAAGATTGTTACACCTGGTACAGGTACAGCTCCTCCTTCGGATGCAATTGTTTTGTTTGATGGGATAAGCATGGATAAATGGGAAATGTCAGAGGACGGTAGCCCGTCAAAATGGGTGTTACAAAAAGGGGTGATGACCGTAAAACCGGGCTCTGGAAGCGTGCAAACAAAACAAAAATTCGGCGATTGTCAGTTGCATGTGGAATTCAGGATACCACCAGATGCCAAAAATAGCGTTGATAGAAATGATGCTAGCAATAGCGGTGTATTTTTGCAGGAGCGCTATGAAGTTCAAATATTTAATTCGTATAAGAACGAAACCCCGTTATATGCGAATGGCCAGACCGGCAGTATTTATAAACAAGTGATCCCGATGGCCAATGCATCAAGCAAACCCGGCGAGTGGGACAGTTTTGACATTTATTATACAGCACCACGGTTTCGTTTTAATGGCTCGCTTGAGAAGCCTGCCTGCATAACGCTTGTTCATAATGGAGTGTTGACCCTGAATCATTTTGAAATACACGGACCCATACAATACATCGGAATTCCAAAATATGAATTACATGATAAGGCATCGGTGCGTTTACAGGGACATGGAAGTGCGGTCAGCTTTCGGAATATCTGGATAAGAGAAATTTGATAGTAAGTCAATTATTTGATTCTTCAAATTCCATGATAAAGCACCCTAACCTCGTACACACCACTAGTAGTATAGCAGCATTATTACCGCTCTCAATTTTGGCCCAATAACCGGAGCAGAATGCGGATATTGTGAAAAGCTACCAACAGCCAATAGGCTAAATCAAAAGATTTGACGGTTGGGTGGTTTTTTAAAAAAGCAAATAAGTTACTCATCTTAATAATTCAACAAACAACAACTAAAACAAGTATATGAACAAAAAAACAATAACCTTATCGCTAATGGCAGGTATTCTCATTTTTATATGTGGGTTTACCTTTGAAAAATCATCAAAGAAAAAATGGAAATCTTTATTTGATGGAAAAACATTGCAGGGATGGCATGTTATACCAGGCGGAGAATGGAAAGTGGAAAATGGTACCATTGTGGGCCTTAGCGATAAAGGGGATACACGGCATGGATTATTAGTTAGTGACCAGTCTTTTAAGGATTTTGAAATACGTATAAAGTATAAGGCTATAAAAGGTAATAGTGGCCTATACTTCCGCTCAGAGAAGGTAGGAGGTGATGTAGGCGTTCACGGTTTCCAGGCAGAAATTGATCCCAATAATGATGCTGGTGGTTTATACGAAACGGGTGGCAGAGAATGGGTAATAAAACCTACTGCAGAACAAATGAAAACATGGTACAAGCCAGGGCAATGGAATAAAATGACCGTGCGTGCCGAAGGAGGCCATATTACCGTACACGTGAACGGGAAGAAAACAGCCGAATTGTTAAACGATACAGGAAGAACCGCAGGACATATAGCGTTGCAATTGCATGGCAGTATGGACATGCACGTAATGTTTAAGGATCTTAAGATTCGCGAGTTATAAAAAATCAATATATTCTGGCGGACTTGTA
>DASQNW010000121.1:0-2280 GCA_035644775.1 Chitinophagaceae bacterium
ACCTTTATGATGATTGAGCAAATGGAGCATCTGAACTTCACCTCAAAATCAGTCTTTGACTTTGGTACCGGCACAGGTATCTTGGCCATATTAGCCAAGAAGCTCGGAGCTGAATCGGTGGTGGCGGTGGATGTAGATGAGTGGAGCATTGAAAATGCTCCGGAGAATTTTACTAATAACCAGGTTCACGACATTAATCTTCAGCACTCTTCTCAAATACCACGAGTTCAGTTTGATATTATTCTCGCAAACATCAACAGGAACGTGCTTTTACAATATGCAAGTTCGCTTGCCCAGGCGCTGGTAAATAAAGGCCAGTTGCTCGTGAGCGGCATATTAAAAACGGATGAGCTCGAACTTATTGATGGCTTTTCTATGCAAGGGTTTGGAGCAACACGTGTTGTGGAGCGGAATAATTGGATTTCTATATTATTTGTCAAAAGCGGGTAATTACCAAGGAGTTTACCCTAACAGTCCAGCCATTTTGTGCTAAATTTGCTCCCCTTATTACAGCAACGGGATATCAATGAATGAACTTCTTTTAGTTGTTTTAGCTTATTTGATTGGGAGTGTGCCAACAGCAGTTTGGGTAAGCAGGCACTTTTTTGATATTGACATACGAGAGTATGGAAGTGGCAATGCAGGAGCAACCAACACTTATCGCGTGTTAGGATCAAAGTGGGGGACGATGGTAATGCTGGTTGACATGCTGAAAGCAATTGTGGCCGTAAAACTCGCTTTTTTACTTCCTGACGCCTTTGAATATGAGCTCTATCTCATTAACCTTCAAATAGGGCTGGGTTTGGCGGCTGTGCTGGGCCACATATTTCCTATCTGGGCTAATTTCCGCGGTGGCAAGGGGGTAGCATCGCTTTTCGGTATGGTGCTGGGTATTCAGCCGAATGTGGCACTTTGCTGTGTTGGCATTTTTATACTGGTACTATGCGTAACGCGCTGGGTTTCTTTAAGTTCGATACTTGCTGGCATCGCATTTCCAGTATTTATTCTTATCATTTTCAACGAGCCAGAGCATCTCTACCGCGTCTTTGCTGTTCTGGTAGCCTTCATGGTTGTATTTACGCATCAGAAAAATATTGGTCGCCTGCTTAGAGGCGACGAGAGCAAAGTTCCCATTCTGAAACACCGCGACCGACGCCGTCAGCGCCGCAGATAATTTGCATTCCTTTTGTAATCCATGTTTAGGCTGTTCAGTCCTTCTTACTGTTTGGTATAATCATTGAAATTATTCAATAAAAGCAGTAGTAAGATGGTACAGAAAATAACAGCCTTTTTCCTGGTCGTAGCCACTATCATTGCCTGCTCCACTAATCCTGTTACCGGTAGAAAACAGTTTAAGTTAGTGTCTGAGCAAGAGCTTCAGGCAATGGCAAGCCAGGAATACAGACAATTTTTAAGTCAAAATAATAGAGTAAGCCCGTCAGCAGACCGTGACGCAGAAATGGTTCGCCGAATTGGCAATCGTTTGGCTTCAGCCGTAGAGAGGTATTATCGGCAAGAAGGGATGAAAGACGTGTTAGCAGGGTATAAGTGGGAATTCAATCTTGTAAACAATAAACAAGCGAATGCCTGGGCAATGCCCGGAGGAAAAGTAGTTGTGTACACAGGTTTATTGCCCATCACCCAAAACGAAGCAGCACTGGCAAATGTGCTCGGACATGAGATTTCTCATGCAATATTTCAGCATGGTAATGAGCGGATGAGCCAGGGTTTAGCCCAGCAATTAGGCGGAACTGCTCTATCAGTGGCTCTTTCTCAAAAACCGCAAGCTACGCAGAACCTCTTTTTGCAAGCTTATGGCGTTGGTAGTGCAGTAGGCGTATTACTCCCCTTCTCCAGAAAGCAGGAGTTAGAGTCCGATAGGTTTGGAATGCGCTGGGCAGCAATGGCCGGGTATAACCCCAGAGAAGCTGTGGCTTTGTGGCAAAGGATGGCTAAAATGTCGGACGGTAAAAGACCTCCCGAAATCGTTAGCACCCACCCGGCAGAAGAAAGGAGGATTGAGCAGCTGAAAAAGTATTTGCCAGAGGCTTTGAAATACTACAAGCCGGCAGGCAAGTAGGGGCATCAAAAAAACTCTAAAACCCGCTGACTTTGTTTAGCGGGTTTTTTATGCATCTACCGCAATTTTAAACGATAATTTGCTTACCTTCGCGTCCTGTTTATGTGAAAACACTCCGGCCTTACTGCTTCTGTGTACAAAAAAATTCAAAAAAGATATGTCACAAGCGATTTTTGAGAGACTTCAACTTAAAAACGAAA
>DASQNW010000122.1:0-4641 GCA_035644775.1 Chitinophagaceae bacterium
AAACTTCTCGTCGGCTCCTAAAGCCCAGCCACTACGGATGGCACCTGCATTAAACACCTTACCTCCGTCTTCACGTTCCCAGTAAATCATATCTGCACCCTGTTGATGTTCTTTTTCCAGCTTTCGCATGTATAGGTCGAAAGACTCACCGCTGTAGACATGCTCTCTTCCTGGTAACTTCCACGGAATTCTTCCAGTTGCTAATGTAATGATGCCCTTAGGCTCTTGCGGAAAAGAAGTGAGATTGGGTTTTTCCTGAAGTTTTTTTAAAGTAGATAACCGAACATCAATTTCATGTCCGTTCACGCCGGGCAATTTACCCCCCGGAGATAGGCCAAATGCATCACCTTTTGCCAGACCGGTTTTGTTCGGAACATTGAAGAGAAAATGGTCCGGGTTCTCTACCTCATAAGGGCCATATTGCTCATCAATGCCAGAGTTAATCCACCCCAACATTTCCAAACCGGAAAGCTTCCATCCCGGGTTAGGCGTCTCTCTTAGCAAGCCACCCTTTAGACCATCATGGCTATGCCACGCTTCTCCTCTTTGTGGTGCCGGGACCTGCTCGCCGGGTGCATCCACTTTACGGCATTCCATCACCGAACAATCGTTATTGAAACTCACCCGCCAGAACATGGTGTTTCCTGACAAGATGATGGTCTGTCCACCAGCTTTCAGGTATGCTTCTAAGCCATCGTACATCACAATTGACCAATACTCGCTATGACCATTAACGATAAAGACCTTGTAGCTTTTTAGAATCTCCGGATTCTTGTGCAAATCAGTGTCTGTGATAAGGTCGTAATCATACCCCTCCTTTTCCAACCATATGTGTGTAAATCTGTCTGCTCTTAAAAGATGACTGTAGTCAGACCCGTATAGCACGTAGGGGCCTGCTGCAGGCCACGGAATTTTTAGACCTACCTGGTAGGTGCCCTGCCCTGCTGCGTGGGTACGATAAAAACTAAACGCCGGTGGATTGCGTGGGTTGTCCTTCAAACCTTCTGTGGAGAGACTGTATTTAAGTGTAGATGGTTGAAGCGCAAAGGGTGTAGCATTATATGCCCGCCAGGTGTTGGTGGAGGCCATTACCAGTATGGTGGCTTTCTTTGCAGAGGCGGGCTTTCGCACGATGAAAGAAATATCATACACCAGGTCTTTCCCCGCTGCATTGTATTTGATTCTTGCCACATATAAGCCAGACCTTGCTTCTGCAGGTACTTTATAGCTGGCCGTTTCTTTCCAGGCACAATCATATAGATCATCCGAGGCTAATCGTAACCCGTGGCCACGATGATCGTCCGCAGTGGGAGAATAGGGTGTAAAGCGCTTCACTTCTTTTAAGAATGACGGCCCTCCAATCATCCACGTAGCATGATTGATGATTTTTCCCCGCCTGTTGTGAACGGACCTGTCGGCGACTTTGTCGCCTTTTTCCTCATTAAACATCCAATTGGCAATCAGGCCGGTATTGCCGGGAGGAGTCAGCCCCCTGCATTCAAAGCGACTTTTTACCTGATCGTCGTTCAAAGAAATGTTGTAACAGGCGATCGCTGCAATATCAATGTCGGACAAGTTCTCCAGCTGATTGTTTCTATTGATACGCGCTCCGATCGTTAGCGGCTTTCCAGTAAAGGACAAAGAGGTCGTAACAGACCAGCTCTTTTGCTGGACGCCATCTAAATAGAAGATCAACATGCTTCCGTTACGTACCACTGACCAATGATGCCACACGTCTTTTTTGAAAATCGCTGCAGGAGTGGAATATTGCTTGTTCGACATCAGAATGTCCAAACCTCCTTCAGGATTGAGCAGAACAGAAAACTGTTCCTGGGAAAAAACGCATTGCCGCTGATCTACCTTCCAGGGGCGTACCCAACCCTCTGCCGAGAACCTGGAATAGTTTCCTTCAAAACCCTTTTCTACAAAAACATACGAGCCGGGATAAATAGGTTGTTGAAAAGCCTTCTGGTTGTTTGACGTGTGAAGGATTTCGTCCCCATTTGGATCGTCGGCTGAGATCCCGAGTCGGCAAATGTTCAAAGTATAAGGGACGGCAGCACTAACAAAAAACTTGATGGTTTTTCCCGCTTCTACGCTTTCCATACCAGGATAGCCATGTACCCCCGGCAGTAAAAGTCCTGGATGCAATGGCAACATCGCCTTGTGCGATGATCTGCCCCAGCCATGCAGCCCTGAGGTCATCAATATTGCAGTGTAAACACCCGCGTCTTTCAAAAACCGTCTACGGCTTTCGTCGTTGTTCATCGCTAAACTTGTAGAGAGAATTTTTTGTGGCTGTAAATTATCAATAATTGAGAGTACCCAGACAGCTAAGGTGAGAAGTCTTTTGCTCCGGAGCGGAGCAATTGCTCATCCTCTATGGTATATTATGCCATCCACACTTTGTCTTGGTATGTTAGTTGTCCTGTTAATCTGAAACACAAATCAATATGGGAAAAGATAAAACAGGAAAATATCATCCACCAAAAGGCAAGCCCTCCGGTGCAGGTAAAGAGGAAGGATTAGGATTGCATCCAACAGATCCTGAAAAGTTAGATCAATACTTAGAAATCACAGACAAGTATACGACTGGTGAAGATGAGCTGGCGCCACATGTGCCCTTGCGGCATGCCAACAGAAACACCCAGAAAGGAAAAACAAAATTCAAAAATCAACAAGATTCACAGGATATAACAACAGAGGCTCAAAAGTTTTCTGAAGAACGAACCACTGTGGTACCAGAAGAACTGCCTGGTGTACTTACAAGAGAAATCTTTACAGAGCTGGCAAATTACCAATCTGCTGTTTGTATCTCTATTTTCATCCCAACCCATGCAGCAGGTGTAGAAGTAAATGAGCAATTTGATCCGGTTGCATTTAAAAACAAACTCCAGGCGCTTGAAACTACTTTAAAGAACAAGGGCTTGACGCAAGCGGAAGTGGAAGGCCTGCTGGAACCAGGATATGATCTCCTGTACAATGATGAATTCTGGCGTAAACTTTCTAAAGGGCTCGCCGTGTTTATTGCAGACGGTTATTTCAAATACATCAAGATGCCCATGACTCCAGGTGAGGAGCAGGTGATTGAAAGCTCATTCTTCGTAGCGCCACTTGTGCCGCTGATGACGAGTACAGAACACTTTTACACTGTAGTGATCAGCAAAAAACAGGTAAAGCTTTTTAGGGCCGATGCATTTGGTATGGAGTTCATTGCTGTTGAAGGTTTGCCACAAGGCATGTTAGACGCACAAGCTGAAGACAAGGATGATGAAACTACATTTCGCATTGGTGGTGTAGGCGGTGATGGTGCTGCTAACTATCATGGACATGGCGGAGGAAATAATGTAGATGATAAGGCAAAGATTGCCACCTACCTTGAAACTGCCGACGATGTGATCTGGAAGCAAATTTTGCATAACGAAACTGCTCCCCTATTGATTGCCGGCGTAGATTACCTCGTGCCCATCTATAAATCGGTAAGCGATTATAAGTATGTGTGGGACGATGCATTAACGGGCAGCTACGAACATATGGATACTGCCAGTTTGTATAACCAGGCAAGAGAAAAGATGGAACCATACTTCCGTCAACGTGAAGAAAAAGCTTTGGAACTGTATGGAAACAAGTCGGCTTCAGAACTTTCATCATCTATTGTAGCAGATGTAATTCCTGCTACATACTACAGCCGCGTGTCTCATTTGTTTGTTCAGAAAAATGCCCATTTATGGGGCAGATTCGATGAAGCAAATAATGAACTTACCCTTCATGAAAGCCAGGAAGATGAGAGTGAAGACCTGGTGGACCATGCTGTGGTAAAGGCGCTGCTCACCGGTGCTGAAGTACATCTGCTTGATAAAGAAAAAATGCCTGCGGACAGCCCGCTCGCAGCGATCATGCGATACTAATTTGAAAGTCCTGGCAAACACCAGGACTTTTTCTTTTCAACTAATCAGGCTTTCTTTTTCTCTTCTGAATTCACCGGCTTCAGTGTTTTGAGGTATTTATAGATGGCTTTTAGCTCCACGTCGGTCATTCTGCCGTACGACTCCCATGGCATATGACTATGCGGAATAACTTTTCCCATTCTGAAGCGTTTAATAAAATCATCCTGGCTCCAGCCGTAGATCCTGCTCGAGGGATGCGGCGTTAGGTTTGGCGGCGTTAGCGTAGTTTTTCCTTCTTCAACAAAAGGTGTTCCTCCGCCCATTGGCTCGCCTACGTAGTTTCCGATACCATCTCGTTTGGTATGGCATTCGTTACAGTTTGCTACTGCCATCACAAGGTGTCTACCGAATGCTGCCGTAGTGTCTTGCGGCACCGAGGCTACTATAGGTTCTGTGGGCTGCCATGGCTTTATCAGAAATGCATTTATCAGATTACCCATCAAGTTTAGATTAGGTTGGGGTATTTTGTTTTCAACTGGTTTCAAAGATCTCAGATAAGAGATGATCGCGGTCAGGTCTTCATCACTCATGTTTTGAAACGGCATGAAGGGAACCATTGCCTCGCCATTCTGCTTTACGCTGTAGCGAAGTACACGAGCAATTTCTCCATCCGTCATGTTTCCTATGCCTGTTGCTGAATCTGGTGTAAGATTGCGGGTGTAGTATACTCCGAAAGGCAGGTCAAATTTATAGC
>DASQNW010000123.1:0-11309 GCA_035644775.1 Chitinophagaceae bacterium
ATAGAGATTATAAACTTAGAAACTGCCGCCAAAAAACAGATGCGGTATTATTCGTCCGGGATGAAACAGAGAGTGAAGCTGGCGCAGGCAATATTTTCTGAAACTACAATTCTTTTACTTGACGAACCATGCAGTAACCTGGATATCGCCGGTATTGAACTTTACCACCACTTGATAAAAAACTACACCGCCGGCCGGTTGGTGATGGTGAGTTCCAATGACCAGATAGAATACAGCTTCTGCGATGAAAAGCTTTCTATAAACGACTTCAAAAAATAACACCAGGTAAACTAGCGCTGGCTGGCAATGAGCAGATTTAAGTCGGTGTACTTCAGATTGAAGCGTTCGCTCAGGTAAAAATTGGTCAACGCACCCTTGAACATGTATATACCGCTTCTCAGGTGCAGATTATGCCAGATCAATTTTTCAAATCCGCCCTCGTCGCCTGCTTCAAGCAATAGAGGCATCAATACATTGCTGATGGCTTGCGAAGCAGTTCGGGCAAAGCCAGAAGGTATATTAGGAACACAATAGTGAATGACTCCGTATTTTAAATAAATCGGACTTTCATGTGTAGTAATTTCCGACGTTTCAAAGCAGCCGCCCCTGTCGATGCTGACATCAATAATAACGCTGCCTTTGCGCATATTGCTCACCATTTCTTCTGACACTACCATAGGAGTTCGGCCTGATTCGGAGCCCAACGCACCAACGGCTACTTCACAGGTTTTTAGTTGCTTTGCAAGCATGCGTGGCTCCACTACAGAGGTCCACAAACGATGGCCAATGTTGTTTTGAAGGCGCTTTAACCGGTATACGCTGTTATCAAATACCTTCACCGAGGCGCCGAGTGCAAGTGCTGCACGGGCAGCGTACTCACCGACAATGCCAGCGCCGAGAATAATCACCTTTGTTGGAGCAATACCTGAAACACCACCTAGCAAAACTCCTTTGCCGTGGTTTGATGAACTTAGGTATTGCGCAGCTATCAGCATCACAGCGCTTCCTGCGATTTCGCTCATGCTGCGAACAATGGGATATGTGCCACTGTCGTCTTTGAGGTTTTCGAAGGATATGCCCGTAATCCGCTTGTCCATCATCCGTTGCAACAGCTCTGACTTAAGCACACTAAGATGAATAGGTGAAATAATCATCTGGTTTTGCTGCAACAAGAATATTTCGTCATCAATTACAGGAGCACTTTTCACCAAAATAGGCGCCTTGTACACCTCCTCTCGGTTATAGACTATCTTGGCTCCCGCTTCACTGTAATCTTTGTCTGTGTAGTGCGATGCTTCACCAGCATTATGCTCAATTGTAACATGATGGCCGCTGCTGATTAGTACACCTACGGCATCAGGAGTTAAGGCAATGCGGTTCTCCTGAAATGCTATTTCTTTTGGAATTCCGATGTGAAGATGGGCACCTTTGGGTTTGATATCAAGTGTTTCTTCTAAGGTTTCGTAGCTGAACGATGTGCTGATTAAAGGTCTTTGCTGGGACATATGCAGTGGCCGTGTCTTCTGAATTTTGGACGTACAAGTTAAGATGTTATTTGGTAAGTATCGTTAGAAGCTTTCAGCTCGCCAATCGTGATCAACCGCTCATTTGTCGCTGCCGTTTCTACAAATACATGAACCGTGTCGTTGCTAAATAAATCAATTGCTTTCTCTGCCCATTCCACAAAACAGATCTCTCCACTATAAAGGCAATCTTCCACTCCGGCTTCAATAATTTCCTGAATGGTATTAAGCCGGTAAAGATCCATATGAAATATTTTTCTTTCACTTCCATTTTCTTTGAAGCGGTAATCATTGATGATTGAAAATGTGGGGCTTGATACAACATCTTTTACGTTCTTATATCTGCAAAGCCCATGTATGATCGTAGTTTTTCCCGCTCCCATTGCACCATGAAAAGCGTACACCTTTGCATCACCTGCAACGTTCCAAAAATCCGCTGCAAAAGCATCAATCCCATTCAAGGAAACGCGAAAAACCATCAACAAAATTAACTTTTGTTTGCAACGAAGTTGAAAAGATCAGAGGCTATCTGCTAAAGCCTCGAAAAGCTGTGAAGTAACTTTGCAAAAAACAGAATTTTCGAATGGAAAAAGTGGAATGGAAAGTGGAAGGGATGGATTGTGCTAATTGTGCTTTATCAATTCATACCTACCTCAAGAAGAATGGTGCTGAGAATGTGTCGGTAAGTGTAGTTGATGGTGACGTATCATTTGAATTGAACAGCCACAACACACCAAACACTCTTGCAAAAGGTATAGAATCCCTTGGATATAAGGTGGCAAAAAATGGAAGCACAAAAGCTGAGAAAGCAGGTTTTCTTTCCAATAATTTGCAACGGTTTTGGTTTTGCCTCCCCTTCACTGCTATACTGATGCTGCACATGCTTCCTGGTGTGCACATACACCTTCTGATGAACCCGTGGATGCAACTCGCACTTACAATTCCTGTTTTTTTTGTTGGAATGAACCATTTCGGACGATCTGCTATCAAGAGCCTGCGCAGTGGAATGCCGAATATGAATGTGCTGATTACCGTCGGTGCTGCATCTGCATTTATTTATAGCCTGATTGGCACTTTGTTTTTTGATGCGGAGCAATATCTTTTTTACGAGACTGCTGCCACGATCATTACGCTTGTATTCTTTGGGGAGTACCTCGAGGATGCCTCCATACGATCTACGCAGCGGAGTTTAGCCAAACTGGTGAAGCGGCAAAAAGTAATGGCCAATATGATCGCGTTTGACGATCAACACCAGGAAATTATTTTCCCTGTTGAAAATACCCAATTGAAAGTAGGCGACCTCGTGCTTATCAACTCAGGTGAACAGGTGCCGGCAGATTGCAAGGTCTTGTGGGGCGAAGCACAGGTGAATGAATCCTTGCTTACAGGTGAAAGCATACCTGTTTTCAAAACAAAAAAAGACAAGATCATTGGCGGGAGCATACTGGAAGACGGAAGCCTTAAAGCCCAGGTTACAGCAACCGGAAGCGACACCGTGCTATCGAACATTTTGAACATGGTAAAAAGAGCACAAGGGGAAAAGCCGCCGGTGCAACAATTGGCAGACAGGATCAGTGCTGTTTTTGTACCCGTAGTACTTAGCATTGCTGTGCTCACATTAGCGATCAATTGGATCGTTTTAAAAGAATTTACTCCCTCCCTGATGCGTAGCATAGCCGTACTTGTTATTGCCTGCCCATGCGCCATGGGCCTTGCCACACCTGCAGCTATAGCAGTGGGGCTTGGGCGTGGCGCCCGCAATGGTATTCTTTTTCGCAACGCCAAAAGCCTCGAGGTTTTTAAAGACATCAGGCAGGTAGTTTTTGATAAAACGGGTACGCTGACAACGGGTGATTTCCAGATCTCCAACTTCCATTTCACTGACATCTCAGAGCCGGAATTTATGGCGCTTGTTTATTCTTTGGAAAAGCACTCCAATCACCCCTTGGCCAGGAGTATTGTTCGGCAATGGAAAACGTCTAGTGAATTTAAGTGGAGGACTATTGAAGAAACCAAAGGCCTTGGCATGAAGGCTGTTGATGCGGAGGGTAACATTTATGGAGCAACGTCATTCCAGGGCGTAGGTGGCTTTACCAACGATGACTCGCACAACATTTACATCACTAGGAACAATATATTAATTGGATGGATTGATTTGAAAGATGAACTCAGGCCAGAGGCAAAAACTTTGATAGAGTTCTTCAAGCGGAAAAAGATTGCCACTATACTTTTAAGCGGCGACCGGTTTGCTAATACTAAAAGGTTGGCTGAGGAATTGGGAATTGAACAAGTGATCGCAGAACAAACTCCAGAACAAAAACTTCGTACGATTGAAGAGTTGTCAAAACAAGCACCTACTGTAATGGTTGGTGATGGCATTAATGATGCGCCAGCGTTGGCCAAAGCTACCATAGGCGTATCAATGAGCGAAGCTTCGCAGCTGGCGATGCAGAGCGCACAGGTAGTGCTTATGAGCAGCGGGCTTGAAAAGCTTCCTATGGCTTTGGGTTTGGGTAAACACACGTATTTAACAATAAAGCAAAATCTCTTTTGGGCTTTCTTTTATAATATTGTTGCTATACCAGTCGCTGCACTCGGCTTTCTAAGTCCTACCTTTGGAGCGTTGGTAATGGGCATGAGCGACGTGGTGTTGGCGGTGAATTCAGCCAGACTTTATATCAAAAAACTGTTGTAGTGCTTCCATAATCCTTTGCAGTAGCCACATTCATTATCTGTGTAAGAATCGGAACATTTTAATCTACAGGTAATGACAACAACTTCTGTTTACAAACACCTCACCCTTTTCAGCATTGCAAAAAAGCTGGTTCAGGCGGCATATGAACTGGTTCAAGATATTCCGGAAGAAGAACAGGAACTGTCGGGAAAAAAGCTCAAGCTCGCAGCGCTGAATGCCTACTTAACTATTGCGCAAGGTCTGTCCCGCAAGTCAAGGAAAAAATTGTTCAGAAAAGCAGAGATGGACCTATTAATAGTTGATAGCATCTTGGAATTATACAGAGATGCAAATCTTCTACCGCCTGACCGCATCAATGACTTCTCTTATACTTTGATACGCTGTATGGAACTATTAAGAAATCCAATTCCGGAGAGCTAATTTCAATGCTCTTTTCCTGATGCAGGACATCAAGCAAATACTACATCAATATTGGGGCTATACATCTTTCCGTCCGCTGCAGCAGGAGATTATTGAGGCAGTGTTGCAGGAGCAAGATGTGCTTGCTCTTTTACCTACCGGTGGTGGAAAATCCGTTTGCTTCCAGGTGCCTGCACTTGCAAAAGAAGGCATTTGCCTCGTGGTTTCACCGTTAATAGCGTTGATGAAAGACCAGGTTGACAGTCTGAAAAGCAGAGGCATATTAGCTGCCGCGGTGTATTCTGGAATGTCTCGAAGGCAAATAGTTCAAACGCTAAAAAATGTTGCTTACGGTCCATACAAGTTTTTGTATGTGTCACCGGAGAGGCTCGAAACATCCCTTTTTTTGGAATACCTGCCTGCCATGCAGGTCAATCTCATAGCAGTAGACGAGGCTCATTGCATTTCTCAGTGGGGTTATGATTTTCGCCCATCATACCTGCGCATTGCGGCGTTAAGAGAAGAATTGCGCGATGTGCCTCTGTTGGCATTAACTGCTTCCGCTACTTCAATGGTTCAACAAGACATTTGCGAAAAACTTCTATTTACAAAATCTACCATCCTTCGCCAGTCGTTTGAACGAAAAAATCTTAGCTACAGCGCCTTCAAGGTTGATGCAAAAGAGAACAAGCTTGTTCAGATCATCAAGAAAGTACCTGGTACTGCTATCGTCTACTGCCGTAGCAGAAAGCGATCAGTGCAAGTCGCCAGCCTGTTGCAAATGCATGGCATCAAGGCAACTGCTTACCATGCAGGATTGCCGCAAGAGCAAAGGAACGAACGCCAGCAAGCGTGGATGAACAATGAAATGCAGGTGATTGCTTGTACTAATGCATTTGGCATGGGAATAGACAAGCCCGATGTGCGGACAGTAGTGCACATGGATATACCGGAAAGCATTGAGAACTATTACCAGGAAGCAGGCCGCGCTGGCAGGGATGGCAAAAGATCATATGCCGTTCTTTTGTACAACGACAAAGACTTGAAGGAACTGTCGGCTGCTCATGAACAAAGGTTTCCTGTTCTGAATACCATAAAAGAGGTTTATCAGGCCCTGGTAAATTATCTGCAAATTCCAGTGAATTCCGGTGAAGACATCAGCTATACCTTCCATTTCGATGTTTTCATCAGGAAATTTCAATTGCAGCCGCAGATTTCCTTATCTGCACTCAAAGCTTTAGAGCAGGACGGCTGGATTTATTTTAACGAGAAGAGCTATACACCTTCTTCAGTTGTTTTCACTACCTCAAAAGAATTGCTTTACCAGTTTGAAAAAAGCTACCCGCAACATGAGCCGCTTTTGTCTGCGTTACTGCGTACCTATGAAGGAATTTTCGATTTCCCTGCATATATTTCTGAAGTCCTTTTGAGCCAGCTGCTACACAAAAATGTTGAGCAGATCAGGTCATTGTTAAGGGAACTAACAGCCAGTAATATTCTCGAATACATTCCACAAAACGATGCTCCCCAACTGCTCTTTAGAAAACACCGGGTTGCGGCAAACGATCTGACCTTGAATCTTCAATTGTATAACAAGAGAAAAGAATCCTTTGTAACGAGGGCAAAAGAAATCATCACGTATGCAGGTTTCGAGGGTTGCCGCAGTGTTTTCATCAACACCTATTTTGGCGACCAGTCCGCCAAAGCCTGTGGCATTTGCGACTACTGCCTCCAATCAAGAAAGCATTCGATTTCTGCAGAAGAGTTTAAGGTGATTCAAAACAACATAGTTCACCTGCTTGCCACTGCACCACTGTCCATCTCAGAACTTTTTCTACAGCTGAAAGATGTTCCAAGAGAAAAGGCCCGGAGAGTGGTTGATTTTCTCCAGGCCGAGCAAAGAATAAGCGTCTCTGACAGAGGCGAATTATTCCTGAACTAATTACTGTTTTTTCTGTGCGGGCATTTTCATTCCTATTTGCCTCGCCACTTCAGCCATTGGTTGTACAGCACGGTGCTCAACTATCCGGCCCTGGTCGTTGAACTTAAAAATATCAACATCGTTAACCTTGAACGATTTCTTCGTGGCATTCATTCCCATCATATTATTCTTCCACGTTCCCGTCCACGTGCCGTAAACCATCACATGATCACCATCTGCAACAGCGGTAAGATCTGTCGCTTTATAATCCGGAATAGCATTTACCCATTCCTGCAAACCTTTACGAGTACTATCATAGTCAGTGGGCGGCATCTCGCCAGTACCATAGTCTTTGAAATTTTTATCAGTGAATTTAAATACTTCATCAACGCTCGTTTCTCCATCAAAAGCCTTTAATGTAGCTAATGCATTTTGTTTGTTTCTTTCTTCCCGCTCTTCAGCAGTCATGGCGGTGGAGTCTTTACCTGGAGAATTGTCAGCGTTTTTTTGTGAACTGTTGTTACAGGAGGCAAGTGTGACTGCGGCAAAAGCAATCGTTAGTAACTTTTTCATACATGAAGTTTTGGTTGGAATAACAGATAAGTTACTGAAAAAATCAGAAGATCTAAAATAAGCTTCTGCGGCTCCTTCGACGTGTTGTACCTCCCAGTCCGAGCACTCCCAGCAATGATCGGGTCAATATAGTTGCTGCGGTTCTGCCTGCACTCTTCACCATTGGACTATCTAACCAAGTTTCTTCTTTCGCCGGTTTGCGACTTGGCCCTTTGCTTGCTTTTGCTTGCTGCTCTAATTCTTCAATTTCTCTGCTGCGTTCTTCTGCAGCCGCTATCTTTTCGTTGAGGATTTCGTATGCACTCTTACTATCAACAGCTTTATTGTATTTGCTTAAAAGCTTCGACGAGGAAACGAGTGTTGAGATCTCGTCATTAGACAGTATATCCATGCGGCTACGTGGTGGCAAAAGCATGGCATGGACCAGAGGCGTGGGAATTCCTTTTTCGTTCAACATCGTCACAAGTGCTTCTCCGATTCCAAGGTGTGTCAGCAGGTCTTCTGTTTTGTAAAACTTTGTTTCGGGATAGTTTTCTGCAGCTTGTTTGATGGCTTTTCTGTCAACGGCAGTAAAGGCCCGCAATGCATGCTGCACCTTCATGCCCAGTTGCCCAAGAACACCAGCGGGGATGTCCATGGGGTTTTGAGTGCAGAAGAAAACGCCTATGCCTTTTGAGCGGATTAGCTTGATAATCGTCTCAATCTGGTTGAGTAAAACTGAAGATGCTTCGTTGAAGATGAGGTGAGCTTCATCGATGAAAAGCACCAGCTTTGGTTTCTCTAAATCACCTTCTTCGGGCATGGTTGCATAGAGTTCCGCAAGTAGTTGTAACATGAACGTGGAAAACATCTTTGGTCGATCCTGCAGCTCGGTTACCCGAAGAATGGATATCATGCCTCTACCGTCATTGCTCACACGCATCAAATCTTCTACTTCAAAACTTTTTTCTCCGAAAAATGCATCAGCACCCTGCTGTTGCAGCTCTATCACCTTTCTTAAAATAGTTCCTGTAGATGTGGTGGATATTTTGCCATAAGTTTTCTCCAATTCTGCTTTGCCTTCAGCAGTTGCATATTGTAGCACCTTGATGAAATCCTTTAAATCTAAAATCGGCAACTTCTGATCGTCGCAATATTTAAAAAGTAATGCCACCACACCGCCTTGCGTATCGTTCAAGCCGAGGATCTTGGACAGCAACACTGGTCCAAATTCGCTGACTGTTGCCCTTAAACGAACACCAGGCTTTTCGCTCAACGTCAATAGTTCTACCGGATAGCTTTGAGGTTGATAGCTGGAAGCAAGCAGCTTTGCACGTTCTTCAATTTTTGCGTTTAAAAGACCTGGGGCTGCTATGCCACTCAAATCGCCTTTAATGTCAAGCAGCAATACTGGTACGCTGGCATCGCTCAGACCCTCACTTATCAATTGTAATGTTTTGGTTTTGCCTGTACCTGTTGCACCCGCAATCAATCCATGGCGGTTCATGGTTTTCAAAGGAAGATAAACGTCAGCCTCAGTCACTTCACCATCAATCATACCTTTTCCGAGCTTTATTGCTTCTCCTTTAAAACTATATCCCTGATTAACGGTATTGACGAATGCCTCTTTAACAGCCATAAACAATATTTGTAATGATCAATTTACGGAAAAGGCGGAGCACTCGCTTTGTTGTAAAAATGAACAGCAAGGAAAGCTCGCGTACCCTGCTATAGATCTTCTTCACGCTCCAGCATCAGAATAGCACTTTGTGGTACTATGAAGTACTTTTCACCGCCATATACAATTTCGGTGGCACCGCTTGAAAGGAAAATGGCCAGATCCCCTTCCCGCGCCTGCAATGGAAGGTATTTTACTTGTTCCTCAGTGCTCTTCCAGGGTTCATCTTCAGGAGGCATTGGTATGGCGTAGCCGGGCCCGATTTTTATAATGTATCCTTGTTGCACTCGTTCCTTTTCCTGAACACCGGGTGGAAGAAAGAGGCCGCTTTCTGTGCGTTCATTTGGACGGGTAGGTCTGATGAGAACACGATCGCCTATAATGATGAGTTTTTTTAGTTTGTTATCAACTGTGATGTGCATATTCGCGAAAGCTGTTGTGCAAATGTAACCAGAACAAAGTGGAAAGATAATTGTAGCTGTTAAACACGTATAGGCAAATACGTTAATTTTAGTATCAAAACTCTATAATCATGGATGGAAAGAAACCTAAAATTTTGTTGTGCGAAGATGATACGAACCTTGGAAGTGTTATAAAGAACTTTTTGGAGCTAAATGATTATGATGTTACTCTTGAACGCGATGGCCGCCTGGGTCTTGCAGCCTTTCAAAGAGAAAAATTTGATCTGTGCCTGCTCGATGTAATGATGCCCAACATGGATGGATTTACACTTGCTGAAGAGATAAGAGACGTAGATCCCGATATACCACTTTTCTTTTTGAGTGCGAAAACCATGAAAGAAGATATCATACAAGGATACAAGTTGGGTGCAGACGATTATATCACCAAACCGTTTGACAGCGATGTGCTTCTTCATAAGATTAAAGCAATTTTGAAGAGGAATGAAGAATTGAACCGCGAGTCAGAAAATCGTGAATTTGATTTAGCTTCTTACCACTTCAATCCAAAGCTGCGGGAACTTTCGCACGATGGAAAAACACAGACGCTTTCTCCAAAGGAAAACGAATTGCTGAAGATGCTTTCCGAACACATGAACGATCTTTTACCTCGTGAGCAGGCGCTAAAGAAAATCTGGGGAAGTGATACTTATTTCAATGGAAGAAGCATGGACGTTTACATTGCCAAGCTCAGAAAATATCTTAAAGACGATCCGAAGATAGAAATCGTAAATATCCATGGAAACGGTTTCAGACTTGTGGTGCAGCTATAGAAGTTAGTCACTAGTAGCAGGACAGCATCAAACTATACAGAAGGCATTTAACACATAGGGTTAGATGCTTTTTTTTGAAAATAGGTGTAAAGAAAAACTACTCTGTGCCTTCAGAAGAGTTAGGCAGCGCACCAAATAATGTTCCTGCATTTGCTGCTGAAGGTGGCGTTTTTCCCAGGTGTTCGTAGGCCTTTGCAGTGACTTCGCGGCCCCTGGGTGTACGTTTTATAAAGCCTTCCTGAATCAAAAACGGTTCGTAAACTTCCTCGAGCGTGCCGGTTTCCTCTCCAACAGCAGTAGCGATGGTTGTGATGCCGACAGGTCCTCCTTTAAACTTTTCTATGATGGTGCTAAGTATGCGATTATCCATTTCATCTAAACCATGCACATCCACATTCAATGCTTTTAACCCGTGCTAAGTGATGCCAAGGTCAATATTTCCGTCGTTCAACACTTGTGCAAAATCTCGCACGCGACGCAACAATCCATTAGCTATTCGCGGCGTACCCCGACTTCGCCTCGAAATTTCAGCGGCTGCCTCCGAGCTGATGGGAACGTTGAGTATTTCTGCCGCACGTTCTATGATCTTCTTAAGTGTAACGGCATCATAGTACTCCAGCCGCGACTTGATAGCAAAGCGGGAAAGCAGTGGCGCGGTTAACAGTCCACTACGGGTGGTGGCACCAATGAGTGTAAAGGGATTGATATTGATTTGTATGCTCCGTGCGTTTGGTCCGCTGTCGATCATGATGTCGATGCGGTAATCTTCCATTGCCGAGTAGAGGTACTCCTCCACTACAGTGCTGAGCCGGTGAATTTCATCAATAAACAACACATCTTTGCTTCCCAGGCTTGTGAGCAGACCTGCTAGATCACCAGGTTTCTCAATCACCGGACCTGAAGTCTCTTTAATATTCACGCCCAGCTCGTTCGCGACTATTCTCGACAATGTGGTTTTTCCAAGGCCTGGAGGACCATGAAACAATACATGATCAAGTGCTTCATCACGGAGTTTTGCGGCGCGAATGAAGATGATCAGGTTTTCAATAATCTGAGCCTGCCCGGAAAAGTCGTCAATCTGCTTTGGACGGATGCCGTTCTCGAATTCCTTGTCTGCTGATGTAAGGGCTTCCTTCTGGCTATTTAAATTTGGGTTTGACATAAAAATGATGATTGAAAATACGCCTTTTCCCAAAATTTTTAGTACGCATTCAGAGGTCAGAGGATCACCGGCTTTTCGAACAGCATTTTATTGAGGCGTTTCACGTGATACTAGTACATTTATTTCTCAAAAGTATTTAAATGAAAAT
>DASQNW010000124.1:0-6852 GCA_035644775.1 Chitinophagaceae bacterium
TGATTCAATCACTTACGATACCACGTTGAAAGTTCTGGAAGACCAATACCGGACTTCAGTGAATTTTTACGTAAATCCTGGTAAGCTGATAAGACTCGATTCCGTGTCGTACAACATGCTTCGAGACACCGTAACAGAAAATGGTTCCTTGATAGTTGATGACGATACGTTGCAAAAGATCACGAACAGTTCATTGAACGAATCGCTCCTGAAAAAAGGAGCTCCCTTTGCAAAGCCGCTCATCTCTAGTGAGATAAACAGGTTGGTAGACGTATATCGCAACAACGGTTATTTAAGTTTTTCGTTTGATGATCTTTTAGCCGTTTGGGATACCGTTGGACTGGCTCTCCTGAGACCTACCCTCGACCCTATTGAGCAGGCGGCACAGCTACAGGCGCTGCAAAGGCGCAGAGCCAATCCCATTGCCGACGTGGAGATTCGTTTGCGTGCCCAAGGCGATACTTCGCACCTGACTCAATATTATGTAGGAGATGTTACGGTTTATCCAGACTTAACAACCGATACGTCTACTTATACTCCAACAGAACGGATGGCGCAAGGCAACAGAATCATTAGCTACAGCCACTTGTTTCATCCTAAGGCAATTACTGAGAATATTTTTCTCAACAAAGGTGATCTGTACAGGCAACGGAATTATCTACGCACCTTGAACCGGTTTAATTCTATCGGTGCGTGGCGACTTGTTACGGTGGACCAATTGCCACGACCGGGAAGCGACACGGTTGACTTCTCTATTAAGCTTACACCAGCAGCAAAATACTTGTTCAACTTCAACATTGAAGGGAGTAAAAACTGGGGAAATCCTTTTACTACGGGCGACTTAGGAATTGGCACAAACATAGGTTTGCAAAACAGGAACTTTGCGAGGCGAGCCAACCAATCTACAACCAATCTGCGGTACGGCGTGGAGTTGAATGTTGCCGACGAACTGCTGCAAACCCAGCAGGTATCGATAAGCCACAACATTTATTTTCCGAGACAAATTCCCAGAGCGAATTGGTTGCCAGCGCAGGTAAGAGAAAATACACGAACCGTTTTTTCCATCAACAGCGGAAATACCGATCGACGCAACTTCTTCAACCTAACCAGCTTCAGTACTTCGTGGCGATGGGAATATAATTGGAAAAATCTGCTTGCTTCTATCAGGTTTCCCAACATTGAATACACTTTTTTAAACAGCAGGTCTTTACTTGACACTTTGATAGCACGGAACGCTTCTTACCGTTATATTTTCAACAATGGATTTATTTCGTCAATGATATTGAACTTTACCGTAACAGATGCTACAAAAAACACCACTACAGTAAAAAGATTCAATATTGAAGGCGCTGGTTTTCCCGGTGTGATCCGGTCAAAATTTTTTGACAGCAATTTTTACAGATTCTTAAAACTCGATCTGGAATTCAGACAGGGAATAAGAATTCGGAGAACCGAGCTGGCCTGGCGTATTTTCGGAGGTACCGGTATAGGATTACCAAGGTTTGAGGGTGATAACATCAACTTATACCTTCCCTTTTTCCGGCAATACTTTGGCGGAGGCTCAAACAGTATGAGAGCCTGGCCGCTACGTAAAATTGGCCCTGGCTCGGCTAACAAATCATTTGCCAGCACACAAGCACCTGACAGGTTCGGAGATCTGCAGCTGGAGCTAAATGGTGAATACCGCTTTTACCTTATGAACATTAGTGGTATCACAATCAATAGTGCCCTCTTCACTGACATAGGAAATGTTTGGTTTCTTAGAGAAAACGCCGACTTTCAAAATGGAGAATTTAAGTTAAACAGGTTGTGGAAGGATATAGGAATTGGCATAGGCACAGGCTTACGAGTGGATTTCGGCCTGTTTCTCGTGAGACTTGACTACGCATATAAGGCAAAAGATCCGAGCCCGGAAGATGTACAATTTCAAAACAAGTGGTTCAACAACTGGAAGCTCACCAACGGACAATTTCAGTTGGGCGTTAACTATCCTTTTTAAGCTGCTCTTGCACGTACTCCTGCAACGACTCCATGGTAAATGCATCTTGTAGTAGAAACTCTCCAATTCTGGTGCGACAGAGGCCACTTAGGTAACCGCCGCAACCAAGTCTCTCACCAAAATCATGTGCAAGACTTCGGATATACGTACCCGTTGAACAAACCACTTTAAAGAACAGGTTTGGCAACTCTAAGCTTGTAATTTCAAACTCCTTTATTGTCACTGGACGTGGTTCAAGCTTCACGTCTACACCCTGCCTCGCCAGCTCGTACGCCCTCTTACCATCTTGTTTGACGGCAGAATGAATGGGTGGGGTCTGCAAAATGGCTCCCCTGAAATGTTCTGCGGCTTTTTCGAAATCATGTTCTGTCAAGTGATCGTAGTTTGCGAAGTGTTCCGGATTGCTTTCCAGGTCGTAGGTGGGTGTTCTTGCTCCTATGGTTATAGACCCCGTATACTCTTTTTCCTGCGCCATGTATTCGTTGATCTTCTTAGTGTACTTGCCTGTACATACAATCAACAACCCTGTTGCCAGCGGATCAAGAGTGCCTGCATGCCCTACCTTCTTTGTCTTTGTCAGATAACGAATCTTTCTTACCACATCAAATGAGGTCCATTCAAAAGGTTTGTTGACGAGTATCACCTTCCCTGCAGCAAAAACATCTTCTTCGTTCATGTTGGCAGCAAAGCTAATGGCAATGCCTGACGTTCTGCTCCTGTTACACAATCTATATCTCTTGTCTTCTTTTAATTTCCAAATATTTGTTGAGACTGCTGATCGTTAGCTTTTCAGGAGATGTCAGCACAGTAAGAATCCCGTGCTTCTGGAGCTCTTTGGCAATAAGCTTTTTTTCAAGAATATACTTTTCTGCAATGGTTTGGATGTAAACATCTTCAGTGCTTTTTGCCTCCGTATCTATTAACTCCTGCAATTCTGTATTCTCAAAAAATATGACAACCAGCAAATGATAGTGTGCAATTCGCTTAAGGGTTGAAAGCTGCCGCTCCAAGCTTTCTAATGATTCGTAGTTTGTAAAGAACAGCAATAAGCTACGTTGGTTGATTTTATTACGGATTACAGAAAACAGTCGTTCCATATCTGGTTCCAGGAAAGCAGTTTGCTGCTTATATAACTGTTCCAGCAACAGGTTCATCTGTAAAGGCTTTTTGTCTGCCGGAACAAAACTGTCCAGAGTTTCTGCAAAACTAATCAGGCCCGCTTTGTCCTGCTTCATTAATGCCGTATTGCAGATTACAAGACTTGCATTGATGGCATAATCGAGCAGCGTCATTCCCTCAAAAGCAAACTTCATTGTCCTGCCTTTGTTGATGATGCAATAGATCTGCTGGCTTCTTTCATCTGTAAAATTGTTGACCATCAGGTCTCCGCGCCGCGCAGAAGCTTTCCAGTTTATTGTGCGGTAATCATCTCCCCTCACGTACTCTTTTATTTGTTCAAATTCTAGACTCTGACCAAGTTTTCTTAGGCGCTGAACGCCTTGTTCGTGAAGTTTACTAACGCCACCCGACAGCTGATACCGCCGCATCTGGATATAAGAAGGGTATACCTTCACCACCTGATCCCCCACTATACTATACCGCCTTCTTACAAAACGAAGTGGACTTTCCGAGAGAATATTAATGTTGCCAAAGCAGTACTCGCCCCTTTCCACCGGATTCACGGTGTATTCAATAAGGGTGCTACTGAATGCATCAAGCAATGCATTCCGCTTCCAATCTCTTTGCTGCAGTTGAAAGGGCAGTTCGTCAATTACTTCTGCATACACTTTGAAGCCGTAGGAATTTGTTAGAGAAATTTTCACCGGGTTATCGTCTCCATTGCTTAATTTGTTCAAAATGAAGCGTTCTGCGTAAATGCCTTTTTTCTTGCTGTACAGCAAAAGGCTGTCTATTAAAATCGCAATTGACGCGAGCAAGAGAATAGCGACTCCAAAGTCGAAAAGAGGAGGGAAAAAATAACTCAAAACAAAAATGACCGATGCGGCAAAGCCCACGTAATAAGCCTTGTTGTTAAGGTAAAAAGACGAGTTCTTAAAGAACCTGATCAACTTCATCGCGGCACTTCCATTGATTGAAGGATCTGTTGAATAACTGCATCTTCTGTTATTCCTTCCATCTCCTTATCTGGTGTAAGAATAATCCTATGCCGTAACACAGGAGTGGCCACTTCCAGGATATCTTCAGGAGTAACAAAATCCCTTCCGTTGATCGCTGCCATTGCTTTTGAAGCGTTCATAATTGCCAGGGAAGCCCTTGGCGATGCGCCAAGGTAGATAGATTTGTGGTTTCTTGTAAGATGTATAAACCTTGCAATGAACTGCAACAGCTTTTCATCAATGATCAATGTCTTCACCTTGCTGCGCAGAATACTTATTTTTTCCGCTGTTAACACGGGTTCTATCGAGCTGACTACATCTTCGTTTCCCAACTGGTGAAACTGAGATAGGATTTCGAATTCTTCAGCCTCCGTTGGATACGGTACTGTAAGTTTAAAAAGAAAGCGGTCCAACTGAGCCTCGGGCAAGCGATAGGTGCCCTCTTGCTCAATAGGGTTTTGTGTAGAAAGCACCATGAACGGCGGATTCATGAAATAAGTTCTCCCATCAATAGTAATTTGTCTTTCTTCCATCACTTCAAACAACGCCGCCTGAGTCTTTGCCGGTGCTCTATTGATTTCATCAATCAATACAATGTTGCTGAAAATAGGGCCGCGCTTGAAATCAAAAACAGCTTCTCTCGGGTTGAAAACAGGTGTGCCCAGCACATCAGAAGGCATAAGATCCGGAGTAAACTGAATACGCGAAAAGCCCACATTCATGCATCGTGCGGTAAGCTTCGCCGTCAGTGTTTTTGCCACACCAGGAACACCCTCGATCAACACGTGGCCGTCAGCCAACAGAGCTGTGATAATAAACTTCACAAGATCATCCTGACCTACGATGATCTTTTTGATCTGCTTCCGCATGGCCATTACCGCCTCGCTCAAATCTGACAGGTCAGTTCTTATTTCAAATAATTCCTCTTCCATCATTTTGTTGTTGAATAAAAGTTTTCAAGTTGCCGGTGAAAATCTGTGAGCTGAGCCTCAGACACCGCAGGTGCGCTTTCTACAAAAAGTATGAACCGCACAATTCTGTTGACATCTTCGAACGGATAGCCAGTCTTCATATGTATTTGCCTGGCAAGATGCTCATCAAGCGTATGTGTTGCTATCTTATAGTTGCTGCGTAAATGTTCCAGGAAATATGCACTCATTTTAGCAACAAGATTTTTATGATCTCCCTTTTCAAAATACAACCTACCAATGGTCTTCACAAAATCCATGGACGCATTTACAGGATTTTCCCGCAGTGGAATTTCTCTTTGTTTTCTCCGCGCCTCAAACAATATAAAGAGCAGCAGCGTGCCCCCTGCCGTAAGCAGCCCCCAGCGGAGAGGCGGGTACTTCAGCAATACACGAAACCATCCCTGAGACTTTTGTGCATTCTTTGGCTTGTAAAGGAAGAAGTCGTTCCAGACAATGGTACTCACATTCGCTGGAATTATGCCCAGTACAGCTTTATAGTATTCGATGTTGTTTTTATGCAGTAGAAAATAATTGCTAAACCCCAGGGGAGCCATGTGTAAGAACAGCGCTCCTTCTCCCTTTTTCATTTGAATGAAATTGATTCTGCCATCACTATCCTTTCCCAATACCGCTGTTCTGCTGCGGTCTATTTTAGAAAAATGATTCTGGTAGCTCTTCCCCGGGTAAAGATAAGATCCGGCAGAAGCGAAGAAAGGACGCTCCAACTGCAAGCCAAGACTATCTTTCATCTCCGGCTCAAAAAACGTCTTGCTATCTGACAAAGAGAAGTAGTCGCCAGCGTCCTCTGATAAGAATCTGCTGACGATGATTACAAAATTTCCTTTGCCCACAAAATCTATAATGCTTTTTAGTTCTTCTTCATCAGGGTTAAACTCCTTTGCAACGATAAATACTGCTTTATTTTTATCCGGAGCATCACTAAAGTCCCAGGTAACAGGGCTATGCCTGTTGTGAATTATTTCAACTTTTGGAAACACCTGTGGCAAGAGTTGATATGCCACGTACATGCCATATGGATTTTTATCCTTTATGCTCAAAGTGATACGCTCGTTCCAGACATGCCGCTTTTGTAAAGCCAAAGCAATGAGTAGAGCAGCGAAGCCTATAACCGCCGTAACCATGATGATATGTAGAGATCTCTTTTTCAAATCAGGTTAAGCTGAATTTTAGCGTTTCGTAGTTTTTTTGAACCAGCGAAAAAACAGGCTCCTGAAGATCAAATTTTCCATACCAGACATATTCAAAACTCCTCGTTAACCGTAAAAGATCCGCATAATAAGAGGTATCCAAGGCCTGTTGCAAGTAATCGCTGTTTGTTCGCCCAGCCTTGTAATCGATGATGTTCTTTTCCGTCAATAATTTTAGTATATGTAAATACATCAGCCTTGTGGCCATACGGAGGTTTTTTGTTGCTATGGAATCTTTCAGTTCTTTTTCAAACGCAATTGAAAAGATGTCGTCCGGGAGTGTTTCCTCGGAGTCAGGATTTATTCTCGCTGGAGCTTTTCTGAATACCCGTACATCGCTTACAGCAAGAAACCAGATGATGACAGTGATGAACGAGGCAATGATTAAGATCCATACCCAAGTTGCAAACCATCGCTGCGTAAAAAAAGGCTTTCTAATTGTAGTCGGCGAAGATGTTGTTTTCGGCAGTTGTCGTTCAGGAGACTCGTCGGCATACCAAAAATCGTCCTGCTTCTTTAGTTGAGCCACTACAGAACCCTCGAGTTCCTTCGGTTTG
>DASQNW010000125.1:0-2278 GCA_035644775.1 Chitinophagaceae bacterium
ATTCACATATAGCAAATCCGCCGCAAGTGCTGCTTTGCTATAGTCCTTGTCTATCTTCAAGAATTCTTTATGTGAGAGCTGAATAACCTCCATTGTTTTGACATTTAACTGTTCATTTCACCGATTTGCGAAAGCTAAGGACTCATGCCTTAGAGCCAGGCTGCCGTTTGATGGAATGCTGCAGCGCTGGTTGCCGAGCTGGGTTGTGCAGCCGCTGCAACATCTACACTGTTAGAAATGAAAAAGTCAGACCAATAGGCCTGACTTTTCTATAATTCACATTTCGTGTGAGCTATTCTTCTTCGGATTCGCTTCCGGCGTTTATGTTTACGCTACTTACTGCAAGTTCAGTAAGCATTACATCCGTCTTTTTTTCCTCTTCCAAAGTTTGTTGCAATGTTTCAGCAACTTCGTTCAGCCCCATTGTTTTCGCCAGTTGCACCAGGCTACCATAGCTGGCAATTTCATAGTGCTCTGCCTTCTGGGCTGATATAATGAGGGCTGCGTCTCTTGTAGAAGTGCCTTTATCGGTGTCCTCGATGGCAGTCTGCGCTTCGCGGGCCAGGCCTTCCATAGCTTCGCATTTCTTAGCACGTGCCGGCATTTCCAACATTCCAAATACTTCTTCAAGGCGGCTGATTTGCTCTTCTGTTTCAGCCAGGTGCGTTTGAAACGCCTCTGCCAATTCAGGCGAAGTAGCAGCTTTAGACATCTTTGGCAATGACTTCGTCATGTGCTTTTCCGCCCAATAAATGTCTCTCAATTCTTCTACGAACAATTCCTTCAACTTAGTTTCTTCGTTGTAAGGTGCTGTTTTAGCATTTGATCTACTGGAGCTTGATTTAGATCTGCTACCTCCAGATGATGATTTGCTGCTACCGCCTGATGATGATCTGCTACTGCTTGATGACGCCGATTTCTTGCTTGTTGCTGTACTATTTCTTGGCATAAAAAAATGGTTTTTGAATTAGCTAATGAACATCTATCATAAAAAAAATAATGCCAGTAAAATGCTGCAGTGAAAAAGTTATTGATGGGTATGTAGATTTTTATACACAAAGAAATGCACCGGCGGGCTGTATTTGGAAGTGAGTTTTTTGTGGTATCTAATTTGGATGATTACAGTACGTATCCCTTGATGCTAAATAAAATTTCAGAGTCTATGCAAGTAAATCAACAGCTTAATTTTTTACAAGAGAAGATCCACGAGATCGGAAGCGCCATATTCTTCAATCTTAGCGACTCGATACTGAAGCTGCCTACATCGATTGTGAATACGTTGCGTGTAGACGAATACGGGTTTGTTTGGTTTTATATTCAGAAACCAAAGCAAGATCTAAGAGAGTTTGACCAGGAGTTTCCTGTGCGACTGGATTTTTTCAGGAAAGGAACACAATATTTTTTGCAGGTTATGGGTAAAGCCCGCATCGTAAACGACCCAGAGGAGATGAACCTGCTCGAGGAAACCTTACCAGATGAATTGAGAAAAGCAACCGAAAACATGGTGCTGGTGAAAGTAAAGATGCAGAAGGCAGAATACCATGACACCAGTTCTACTGTGAGCCGCACTTCGAAAACATCGTGGTGGCAAAGCGCGGTAAGCACCGTGTATACATGGTTCAGAAGCTCTAACGGAGGCTATCGTCCGGAGGTGTTCTATCCCGCATCATTGAACTAAGGAGCGGAAGGCTATTGTAGCGGAGTTTTGCGGATCTTTCCCATAAGTAAAAGCTTATAACAGAGTGCCAAAAGGCACTCTTTTTTTTCCAGCTGGAGAAACAAAATACAATTGAGTTCCGCCGGGCTTCCATTACGAGGGTTCAACTGGTGGCGTATCATCACTGTTACCGTTGTAAGAAACATAGCTGTTCGACTCTTCTTTACGTGGGTGAGGCGTGTTTTCGGCCGAAGAGTCCTCTTTTGTTCCTGTAGAGGAAGCATTAGGTTGGTTAACTGCTTCACTGGACTGGCTATCACCTAAACTGTTGTTCCCGTTTGCTTCTACATTACCGTGCTGTTCTTTCTTGATTTGCATGATCAATTTTTATAAGAAAGCATGACAATCACGTGCCACTTTAAACGGCTTTTGAGTTGTTCAAGAAGAAAGATCCCACGGGGATAAAGGTGAAACAAGATTGTTGCAATGGCACAAGTTTTACAGCCTTTAATACAAGCAGCACAATGAGTTTATCATCTTACAAGAAAAAAAGGAATTTCTCAAACACACCCGAACCTGGTGCTGCGGAAAAATCATCTGGTGAAAGTCTCCACTTCGTAA
>DASQNW010000126.1:0-4099 GCA_035644775.1 Chitinophagaceae bacterium
CGTAATGCAACGATTATAAAAATCAATAGAAGCGGCTTCTACTATGCCGGGCAGCTGGTCACCGATTGGAAATTGTTTTACGATGCCGTTGTGCAGGATAAGATGGCCGTAGGCAGCTATAGGGATAATTTTATCTTAGATATCCGCTATTATTCAACTGACCGCTCCTTACTATACACCCAGAGTATTCCGCTTACAAATACTCAAGACAAGGCAGAAGAGGACATAATTGAAGCAATAAGGTTTTATTATGCTGCAAGCCGGCCAAGTGTACAGGAATAAACTTAGGAATTTATACTTAATAAAGTCTGCAGCTTACAGCGGCTTGCTGCAATACAGGCTGACGAACAACATTTCGACAATAAATTGCTATTTTGCTATTGAACAAAGGCTAAGTTGACGTACAATGAATGCCTGTACTGCATAAAGCCTCATTCCGTTAGCGGTAATAGTAGTACGACCCTACTAATATGTAACGTTACGACATTCAGAGACCTGTTGGAAGCCGAAGAAACTCCTTAAAAACAGAAACCATCTTTCCCGCTTTGTGACGAAAAGGATGGTCAATCGTTTTTGTAAACTTCTGAATTTAGAAAGGAAATTAATTACGTTTTTGAATCTGGCGAACTTCTATTTTTCCGTTCTCTTCAAAAATAGGACACCCCTTTGAAATCTCTACTGCCTCGTTAATGTCCTTAGCATTAACGATGAGGTAACCACCAACCATTTCTTTGGCTTCCATAAAGGGACCATCTGTCACAACTTTATTTTTTCCGTTTACCTGTTTGCCAGTGGTTTGAAGAGGTTCTCCCCCTGCAAGGATTCCTTTCTGACCAAGACCTTGCATCCAATTATCCCATGATTGAATGTATGCCTTAACTTCTTTTGAATCTTTGGCATTGTGGACGTGAGTGTCTCCGCCTCTGAATAAAAATATGAATTTTTCCATTTTGATTTAATTAGTTACTTTTTTATTTTGTAGTCCAAATATTCACTGTGTATTTCAATTTCACAAGTAGGACAATAAATAAAAGTAAGTATGGAAATAAATACTATTGTTGTAAATCAACAAGATAATGCCAAAAAAACAATGGTTTTCGATGCAAATTCTTGTCCAGTAACTGCAACCATGCAAGTTTTAGGTGGGAAATGGAAACCTATTCTCATTAACGCAATCTATCTGACGACACCAGCAAGGTTTGGTGAATTGAGGCGAAGTGTAAAAGGAATAACGCAATCAATGCTTACTTCTCAATTACGAGAGTTGGAGGAAGACGGAATTATTAGTCGAAAAATTTATGCAGAAATTCCGCCAAGAGTTGAATATAAACTCACAGACTTTGGGCTAAGCCTTTCGCCCATTATGCAGACCATGGCAGAATGGGGAAAGCAATATAGGCTTAATAATGAACAAAAAAAGCAGAAGTAAGAATAATTTAACTGGTTTGTTATTGGCATCTAACAAAATATCCAACGCTCAAAGACACATAAAATTTGACAACTAACAAACTTGACAGAAAAGAACCACTACCGCTAACAGTGGTTTGCTGCAATACAGGCTGACGAATAAACCTTCAGCGATAAATCACTACTTTGCTACAGAACACAGGCTAGGCTGACGGAACATGAATTGCCTGTACTGACACCAAGCCGCTAAACGTTGTGCGAAATATTATGAGAGTTATTCTTGCCATTAGTCTTTCAATAATTTTCTCTTTTTCTTCCAGAATGGAATACAATCAAACTGATTTGGACTTGGGTAATACGGGGCTGTGGCAGTTGCCGGACAGTGTTCTAAAGGTTAGGCTGGAACGGTGTAGCGACAGGTAACCATCAAATCAATTCACCTTTTTACGTGGTTTGTGATTCAGTTGGCAAAGAAACTATATTGGACTCCCTTGTGTTGAGGAGACAAGGCTGCCTATAACATGAGCTTTACAAAAAGTGGCTTTAGTGCTAAATTGAGTTACAAAATATTAATCAGCAGTATGGGGTTTTGAAAAGTTGTATTCTATTGCCACTTCTCGCAAAGCTCCGCTCCGTTATGTGCCATTAGCTATTACCTTGCATTCAAATGAGACAGCTTGTATTTACAGTTCTTCAGTTTTACGCTACTGTTTTAATTGCTCAAGAGAAAGCTTTGCCAAGAACTCCATATTATTGGCTTAAAGACGCACGCACCAAAGTCACAGCAAAGGACACGAGTGGTGTGTTTGCATCATTGAAAATGGCAGTTCAAACCGGGCTTTATGATCCTCAAGCTATTCTTGGCCCCAAAGCTTTCATTGACATTCTCTCGAAAGAGCAAAAGGAGAACTTAGAGAAAGGAGTGCTTATAAATAGAAAAAGAATAGAAAAGCCGTCTGCTTTACAAATCATTACAACTGATATAAGAAACTTCTGGGAGTTATTTCCGCACATTAATGATTCCTCCGCTAAAGAGAAGATTTGGGATAAATACATCTTAAACGGTTCAGTCGGATTACAAACCTTTTATCAAATCCGGATGAATAATGATCTTGAAAAGTTCATCCGAAAAATTAAAAGCATACAGAAATATTACAGCAGTATCAGATACGTTTCCAATCAGTTCCAATTTCTGAAGCCCCAGTTTGTTACCGCTGCTAAGAAGCTAGAGAGACTTTATCCCCAGTCAATATTTCCGCCCATTTATTTTTTGATCGGGAACTTAAACAATGTGGGCACGGTAGACGGTTATGCAGGTTTGTTAATTGGTACTGAACATCTATGTAGACATCAGGAAGTTGATACGTCGCAATTAAGTGATTTTGATAAAGTTGTTTTATTTGACAGTTCACTGGCAGTACCACTGATTACACATGAATATGTGCATATTCAGCAGAAAAATAAAACAGAGGAAACATTGCTGGAATATGCCATTATGGAAGGTGCCGCTGATTTCGTTACGTATTTAGTAACTGGAAAGTTTACAGACACGCAAGTATACAGCTTTGGATTCTCGAATGAGCAGATGATATGGGAGCATTTCCAGCAAGAGATGAATGGCGACAATTTTGACAATTGGCTTTTTAACACGTACAATCCTAAAACTGGTTATCCTGGCAATTTGGGATATTTTATCGGATATAGGATTTGCGAAAGCTTCTATCAGAAATCCACAGATAAAAGGCAGGCGATCAAGGAGATTCTCCAAATTAGCGACTTTAAGGAATTTTTGTCAAAAAGCGGATACACAGGATTATAACGGCACATAACAATAGTAGTTGTGCAAGTACGGCTCGATGTTGACAGCTTCAGCTGTAGTTCATTATTCCGCTGCGGTCCGAGCGGGATATTATCAATCAAGCTGTTGTAAGGTAATCAACAGCAGCAGTATCTTTAGCCAGGCATTTGTTCGGGTGGAATGAACACTGAATACCACACTTGCACAAATACGTCCCACGTTATGGGCAAGCGCCTCCTTAAAAAATGAAAACAATAGAAATAATAATATTAAAAATTACTGGCCTTGGGACAACGATACTCTATGGATGGAGTTTTTTATGGATTACATTGCTTTATCTGTACGGTTGGCTTTATTATCCATTGCGAGAATTAGGGCTGAAAAAATCTTTGTACTTCGAAATTTTTGTAGTTGTATTGTCACTATGCATTTTTGGATTGATATTTTTAAAATTTAAAGGAAGGACGTTTTGGAAACTATTACTTCAAGATATTGTATTGATAGTGACGTCAGTTCCTTTTTTGGGTTTGATTTTCGGCATTTTCGATAATGGGTTTGATGAACCTGAGAGCTTATGGTATGTTTATACCAGTATGTTTCTGCTTACTATTTTGACTATCAATATAAACCACTGGATTAAAACAAATTAAGCCAGCCGCTAACAACAGCTTTACGCAACATGGGTATTTGAAAAAGTTCGCATCTGATTATCTTTATTCAACAACAGGAACGAGGCCAAGCAGCAGTTTTTCAACTACCCATACTGTTTAAAGCCTTTTCCCGTTAGCCGCAAGCCTAAAATTCTCAAGCGAATGGAAGATTTTAATGTGATAGAACTGCAGCCTTACCTATTCCTTATAATTGGTCTTGGAAGTTTATTGCTTGCCTTATTCA
>DASQNW010000127.1:0-8676 GCA_035644775.1 Chitinophagaceae bacterium
GCCACCAGCAGTGATGCCTGTCACACCAGCAGAATCCATTGGTGTGGTAAAGCGATCGTCACTGAACGCTGTTATTTCACCACTTCTTACAGCCTTTAATAAAATGCTGATAAAGCGTTGATCACCGTTGTCGTCTTCGGCCTGGTAGCGGAAAGGCATGTTCAATTTTTCTCTTAGATCCAGCTCTCTCCAAACTTTCTCTGCGAACAAGGCGTCGTCCCAACGAAGGTGCTCATAAGGAAGAGGTGTACGTTCGTTGATAAATGTTTTATCAAAGGCAGCATCCGGCCTCATTGACTTCCGAATGACAGAATCATCCGTGCCTTCTGCTTTGTCTACTATGATGGGAATGTTCCCGTAAGGATTATAGCCTGAAGGTGCTGCTGTATTGTTGTTTTGCTCTTGCTGATTGTCAGCAGGTTGTTGTCCACCACCGGCCGCCGCGTTTCTTCTGCGGCTGGCTCTTTGCGCATCTGCGCTGGTAGCCAACAAGGCCAACATCAATAAGAACAAACTACTTTTAACGATTGCGCTTTTCATCTTCCTGATGATTTATTTAATATAATAAACTAAAGAAGGCAATTTTCTGTTTCTGCCATCTGGACCTTGGGCCCTGATGTTATCGATAGTAACCAGCTTACCTGCCTTCAAACCTCTGATAATCTGTTGTGCCTGGCCGCTCCAGGAGTTACCCTGGCATGCTGCTTCTACGATATCACCGTCGTCCGTATCTGCAGTCAGCGTAAAGCTGGTAACGCGGTACTGAAGTTCAAACGGGAAGTCTTTAATGTAAGCACCCACACCCGCCTGAGCTTTAAATGCACCCGCGGCTACATTCGCTCCGCTCGGTTCACCACCAACAGTTGCTACCGGATCGGGTATTGTACGCACACGGAACTGTGAAGCTCCTGCTACTTTACCATCTACTGACACAGTGATTGTACAATTGTCGGTTATTGAATTTACACGGGCTACATATTTACCAGGTCCTACTTTAGTTAAAGAACCGCCACCGCCACTGATGGAAGCTTGTACTCTGTCATCACCCCCACCACTTGCTGCAATTGATACCGGGTTGTCTACCCCAACGTACAGCACGTTCATTTTATCTAATGCAATAGAGGCATTTGCCTGACCTACAGTGTACTCTATAGATTTGGGTATTGTCTGCCATTTTCCTTCCTGGTCTTGAAAACGAACCACAACCGGGATCGTGTGCTTACCAATAGCGCCGCCATTCACCTTCAGCTTTGCCTGACCATCATCGCCGATCGCCACGTTTTGGCCATTAATGGAAATCTGCGGTTGTGCAGCCCGGCTGAAGGCACCCACACCAGCCATAATTTCTATTTCCTGCCCTGGCATTACATAGTTAGAGCTTTGGCCAACGATGGCAGCATACGTATCGAAACGAACAGCTACCTTTCCCACTTGCTCGTGGAAAAGAGAAACTACCCTGTTTTCAGACGTTTTTACATCATTCTGGAACTTCGTTAACATTGTAGTAGCTGCAACAGTAGGAACCATACGGAAGTACGCTGCTTCCCAGCTGTCATTGGCTTTGTGCTTTGTTGCAGGTGGATTGAGATCGATTTGCTTCAGGTAAGTTTCTACGTAGCTTGCCATTGAGGGGTCAATTGCTAACATATCTTTCTTGTACTGCTGCAGTCGTGCAAAAAGCTCTTTACCCTTTCCTTGTTCTACCATTATGCGAGTCGCTATATCCTGGTTATCTTCTTTGAAGGTAGAATCGCCTTTTCTTTTTGGATCAAAATCCGCTTCAGCCATAATCTGGTTCTTCAGCGTATTTATATAATCATTCAACCCTTTGGTAACTTCAACTGCTCTCTGAGCTTTAGGATACCAGATCCTTGCTTTTTCAGCTGTTTCAGCCTGACCCATCTTGTCTTCAAGGGAAGTAAGAACGGTCTGTGTTGAGTAATTGATAGTACTATTGGTTATAGCCAAGCTCCTTTCTACGGTCTTGAAGGCATTTAATATTTCTGCTGATACATTTAGTGCTAACATGGCTGTTAACACCAGATACATCAGGTTGATCATCTTCTGCCGTGGCTCTTTAGGTAGTGCCATAAACGATTGTCAGTTTTATTGGATTTACGATTTAGGTCAAATTGTAAACGTCAAAAACGCATTTAAAGTATATCTCACCTTTAGAGCTTGACGTTAATCTTGGTTTAGCGGCCTTGCATAGCTGTCAGCATATTACCGTAGATGCCATTCAATCTTCCCAGGTTGTCAGCTAATGTGCCGATTTGATCCTGCACACGCTTTGCGTCTTCAGCACTGTTCAACATAGAGTTAGATGTTTCAGCTAAACGTCCGTAAAAGCTATTCAACGCTTTCAAATGGTTATTGCTCTCCTGTAGTTCTAATTCGTAAATAGTATTTAGAGATGACAGGTTTTTAGTCAACACTTGTATTTGGTCGTGGAAAACACGTGCGCCATCAGATGCTGCATTGAATGCACCAACAGAGTTTGCTGCACCTACATAGGCATCTTTCACTTGCGAAAGCGCTTGCGTCACCTCTCTTGTTCTTGCAGTGTAATCACCGGTTGCCGCTACAACATCGGTAATGTCGTTCATATTTGTGATTGTAGTATTCAGTTTTTTGAAACCTTCTCCGAGTCTGTTGAGGTTAGCTGGCGTGATATCTGCTTCCATCAAAGCTTTGTCCATAGCACCAAGAGCGTGAGGCACCGGTGCAACGGCAGGCCCGTGGGATTCAGCCACGGCTGGATATCTTAAATATAGAATACCATATACTAAGAATACTAATGCTTCTGTGGTTAAACCGATCTTCAACCAGATATCAGCATCAGGTTCGTGAAGAATTTTTCGTAGAGCTCCCCATATTACTACCGCCGCAGCAATAGATACGAATACGTCAACGATTTTACTAACTTTTGGAGGAATAGCAGCTGCCATAAAACTGTAATTTTAAAAAAGGTTAGGTTAATTGAATTTTAAATGAAGGGTAAGGAAGCAGCTATAAAAAAGCTGCTTCTTATAAGATTATTGTATCAGGGTTGAGTTATTTTTTACCTTTTGCTTGTGCGGGTAGATCGATTACGGTGCGGAAACCAATGTAAGATTTCGTAGAATCCTGGTACTCGTAAGTACGTGCGCCGGTTTGCAGGTAATATCCTACGTCTTTCCAGCTACCACCACGAATTACTTTGCGTTTCATTTTAGGAGGATCAGAATCCTTAGCGTTCCAGCGAACATCCGGGTTCATATCGTGCTGGAATGTATAAGAGCCTTCGTAGTAGATAGATGAAGTCCACTCAGCTACGTTGCCACTCATGCAATACAGACCAAAATCGTTGGGCCAATAAGCATCAGCACGCACTGTGTAAAACCCACCGTCTTCTGGATAGTTACCACGACCAGGTTTGAAGTTAGCTAATAAGCAACCTTTCTTGTTTCTCAGGTAATAGTTCCCCCAGGGAAACATTGACTGTGACCGGCCGCCGCGGGCTGCATACTCCCACTGTGCTTCCGTAGGAAGGCGGAAATCAGACTCCTGTACTCTTTTCTTCGACTCCAGGAAGGTATTAAGATAATGTGTTCTCCACTCGCAGAAGGCAGATGCCTGCTTCCAGTTTACGCCTACCACAGGGTAGTTACCAAAAGCTGGGTGAGAGAAGTACCTTTTAGTCATCGGCTCGTTATAAGAATAAGAGAAGTCGCGGATCCAGGCCAGTGTATCGGGATAAATCTTTACATCAGATTTTACTATAAACTGGGAACGTGGCTTGCCGGCGTTTTCCCTTTTTGCCGCTTCTTTAAGGTCGAATGTTTCTGAATGAAAGATCAGTTTTGACGCATCAATTTCTTTCTTCCCGAAAATGCGATCTTCTGGTGAAAGGATCAGGTCTGTTGAACTCAATTGTTCTACAACCTTAGGATCATTCCACTTCAAAGTCTGCATCTTCTTCCAATCCACATACTCATTACCATCCGTACTGCTCTTTACATAACCGAGCTTTTTGGCGGCAATGGAATCTCTCACCCAGTAAGTAAACTGACGGTACTCGTTGTTGGTGATCTCAGTTGCATCCATCCAAAAACCGCTTATTGATACGGAACGGTTGCGGGCGCTGAATGCATAAGCGGGATCTTCGTCACTTGGGCCCATATGGAATGTTCCTTGAGGAATGTAAACCATTCCTGGAGGTTTAGGAAGTGTATACCGCGTGCCAGGTGCAATACCATGCAACTGACCATCATTAGGTAAACTTCCGCCTTTCTCTTTTTTACCAAGGATTCCACAACTTGCAAGGGCAAGGGACGCAAGCGTAAAGATTGTGAAGTATTGGTTTTTCATTTTCATATTCGAGGGTATTGGGCAAAAATTAGATTGCGATACAAGGTTAATATTAATTTTTCTCATTTCCAAGTGCCGGGATTTTCGGCTTATAAACTCAAACGGCGACATCAGTTGATTATTGTACGTTTTTCAAAAAATTCAGGTTTCATGGTTTTTCAATTCGCCTACTGATTTCACTGGTTTTTGACAGGTATGTTCTTGCACAACTGTCTGATCGTGTGTCGCTTAACTGCTGATATTTGCGGATCAAACTATCTTCACCACATCATGCATTTAAGGGAAAGTAAATATAACGGAAATAAAGCAGACAAATGCTACCAGCTTAGGCAAGGGACGGAGACTTTTCTTTAGGGAGCTAAACAACCACTATAAACTCAAAGCCTGCAGTCAGTCTGCAGGATTGTCTCCTATAATAAGATCAGTTATTTCTTTTGATTGTCTGCAAGAAACTGGTCGAGCGCTGCTACCATCGAAGGCGTTTTTGGTTGTGGCACTTTGATGCTGAGCTTCAAACCTGCCTCTTCCACTGCCCTTGATGTATTATCACCAAACGCCCCGATCACTGTTCCATTTTGTTTGAACTTCGGGACATTATCAAAAAGGCTGCGGACGCCGCTTGGGGTGAAAAAACAGATCACATCATAGTCGCTCGTAGAAAAAATGTCTTTGACATCATTGCTCTGTGTACGGTACATAAAAGCAAGCGCAAATTCACAGCTATTTCCTTTTAGCCAACCTGTAATTTCATTATCCTGCTGATTTTCGGAGCACACGTAGAGAAACTTTTCTGCGCCTTTGTGCTTGTGAATTACGTCAAACAAGCTTTTATTGCTGCCATCAGCTCCATAAAAAACCTTTCGTTTACGATAGAGGATGAATTTTTGAAGATAGAGTGCTACAGCTTCTGTAATGCAGAAATACTTAGTGTCCTGGGACACATTGATCTTCATTTCTTCGCACATGCGAAAAAAATGATCAATTGCATTCCGGCTGGTGAAGATAACGGCGCTATATGCAGGAATATCAATTTTTTGCTTCCGGAATTCTTTTGCAGGAATCGCTTCAAGCCGTATAAAAGGGTGAAAATCAAGTTCTACATTGTATTTCCTGCACAATTCAAAGTACGGAGATTTGTCGCTCTCAGGTCGGGGTTGGGTAATCAGGATTTTTTTTCTGCCTTTATCAGCAAGCTTATTAGCACCGTTTTTTACCATGGTTAGGTTAACTTGGCGCAAAGTTAATAAGATTCTAAAAAAAACGAAGCAACAGTTTGTTAATCAACAAAAGTGGTGCAATCTCCAATGCCACTAGGTAGATGATAAAATGAAAAAAATTGATTCTGATTTGTTTCTGTACAGACACGTACGAAAGGTAAAATCTGTACACGAACAGAAGTGCCAGCATGCCTATGCTTAAGAAAAAAACCACACTATAAGAATCTCCACTCATGAAGGCAAGCCCCACGATAAAGGGCAATAAAGCAATGCCAATGATTTTGTTGGTGGTGAAAACAATAAATATATAATTGTCTGTTGCTTCGGACATGTGCAATATCCATCCAAAGATTTTCAATGTGATATACTTGATACTGTAAACTACCAAAAGCCCCGCAATAGCATACGCAAACAGCAGCCAAAAATCATACTGGAGCCCCAGCCGAAAATGTCGCAGCAGCAATGTAATAAACAGACCGGCACTTATAGCGTACATGATATTAAACATAAGAGATGGCAAGGGAGCCCCCATCAGTTGATCTTTTGTTTGTCGCTGCTTTAGGGTGGTGCGGAAGAATACACGAGAGAGATCGCTCAGGTATCGGGAGAACTGGTTTTTTAACAAGGCAAAGAGCAACAACAAAGCTACAATGGCATAGAAGAAACCCTCTTTACCCGAATGCTGCCTTTCAGTACTGATTAACTTTCTGGGCGACTTGAAACCGAAGAATGGATGATGATTATAGACTGAAGTATCTATGAGCTTTGATAATCGCATCATTTCTACCTGTTTCAAAGAATCTCTCTGCCGCTGCATGTGAGTAATAGAGTCCCTGATTCTGTTGAGGCTGTCGCTATTCACAATTGGTACCTGAGAAAAGGTATCCAACGTCTGCCCCATGCAATAGAAGCTTTGCAAACACAGTATTATAACAGCTAGTTTTTTCACGCAGCAGACAAATTTACCGGATCGGTGTTCGCCTTAAAAATAATTTATGAACCCAAAATGGATCTTTGATTGCCGCAGGTTAAGAGGTGCATCGTTTCGCTTGCCAACTGCCCAAGCGAGGTTGAAAATACCGGCTTTGGTTTCAAAGGCCATTCCCAAACCTGTTCCGATATAACGACGATTCTTCAGATCTTGCAACGGATTGCTGGCAGCCCCCGCGTCTAAAAACGCGAAAAAGTTAGAATTCTGTCCCACCAGGTAACGGTATTCCAGGGTGGCTACTGCGTATTGAGCAACATATTCACTTTCTTCAGTAAAACCCCGCAGAAGTTTATACCCTCCAATTTGAAAAAACTCGTTGAGAAAGTAGTTGCCACTTTTAAAAAGACCGGCGTTTACGCCAGCCTTAAGAACGGTTTGCCTCCCTAACTGGAAGTAATGTGCAGCAATAGCATTTATTCGATATTGATAAGTGGATTGCTTTACCGTGTCGTACAAACTCTCGTAGGAGAAAAATGGGTCTTTTATGCCCGTGATCTGATTGTTCTTCTTTATTTTCTTATTACCTGCAGCAGTTGTCAGCTGTAGCTCGCTGCCTCTTTGTGGATTGAAGCGGTAATTTGTGGTATTGATCATGTACGTGACTCCAATACTAGTGGCGCTAACATCTGCTTCTGTAGGCAATCTTTGAGTTTGCTTGATCCTGAGCGTGTCTACGCCCGTGAGTATGCTTTGTCTTTTTTGAAGAAAAACTGTGGCAGATTGATTTGGAGTTAGCGAATAGGTGGCTCCTAGTTGAAAATTGACGTTCATGAAAGTGCTGTCTTTCCGAAACATATCAAAGGCGAAATTCAGCCCTAAGGGAGACTTGAAAATGAACGGATGGTCGTACAGTATGTTTAACCTGGGTGACTTTACTTGTAATTGTTGCCAATTTAGGCCGATGGTCTCGCCAGCGCCCAACGAGTTCCTTAGCAGCATATTTGCTTCCCCCGTAATCAGGAATTTTTTGCCCTGGGCAGGATTGCTGTTTGGGAGAAAGCCGACAAGGAAATTTATCTGGCTTGTTTTCTTAGCTTTCAGGTAAAGGTTGAGCACTGAGCCCGCGGCTGAAAGAGAAACAGATGCCGGCTTTATTTCCTCCAGGTATGTGATCTCCCTGATCTTTGTCTCGATAGCCTGCAGCTTTTTTTTGCTGTATATACGCCCATTAGGTAGGTTGAGAAGACGTTGTAAATACTCTTTGCTTATGCGGGCATCGCCTTCGATCACTATGCTGTCAATTTTGTGCAAAGGCCCCTTTTCAATCTTTAACCAGCCGGCCACTTCATTGCCCACTAAAACGATGCTGTCCAAGTAAACTTTGGCAAAGGGGTAACCAGTATTCTCCAGGTGGTGGAGGATTCGCTCCTGCCAATTATGTACAAGTTTCCAGTCTATGAAGTCGTTTTTAAAAGATTTTTTCGGCCATTGTAAGAAATTGAGAATCTCTTCATCCTCCGGATAAATGTTGATGGACGCCCATTTAAACTGTTCTCCAAGAAATAACTGCACCTGGGCTTGAGAGGAATCAATGGAAAGACTATCGATGGAAGCCGTAATATAGCCCTGTGTCGTAAGCAGCGCCGGAAGGCCTGCCAGGTATGCATTAGCCTCATTACGTGAGGCAAACGAGGTTTTTAAACCAACATCGTCTCCAGTGGGCTGATTACCTGTAAAATGGTATTGTACCGGATAGCTTTGAGCAACCAGGGTTTTTAACAGGATAGTTAAGCAGCCTACCAACAGGAGTTTTAACTTAGACATGGATTCATGTAAAAATACTTAGTTAAGGCTAACAATCAATAACGCTATTGGCCGGGATTTATTTGCATATACCTTTCTGCAGGCAGGCCTGCACCTATTGCAATTTTCATTTTTCCACATCGCTGCACCACAAATCAGCCTTGATAAAGGCATTGTTGAAGGAAATTGAGCTGCAACAGGCATTTTTAGATGGCGATAAAATTTCCACCATCTATTTCGGAGGTGGCACGCCCAGCCTTTTAGATGTAGACGAATGCGAGATGATCTTGAACAAACTTGCGGGTGCATTCGACGTTTCACCAACAGCAGAAATCACGCTAGAAGCAAATCCCGATGATATAGACATACAAAAAC